>JAJYGJ010000176.1:0-15199 GCA_021790695.1 Nitrospirota bacterium
GTCACGACCGAAAGGGACGCCGAGGAAAAAAAGAAGGCCTACGAGGCCGGCGTGAACGGGTTTTTGATGAAGCCGGTAAGCTCCGAGGACGTGGTGAGGAACATCAAGAGCATTATGCAAAAAATCTTCAAGGAGGACGTTTGAAATGGCCCTGGACATCAAGATGAAGGTCCTTGTGGTCGATGATTTTTCCACAATGAGGCGCATCGTGAAGAATATCCTGAAGCAGCTCGGGTTTGAGAGGATCGAGGAGGCGGAGGACGGGATGCAGGCTTATTCGAAGCTCACCGGCGGCGATTTCCAGTTCGTCGTCTGCGACTGGAACATGCCCAATATGGACGGGATCAACCTCCTCAGGAAGGTCCGCTCGGACCCTGCTCTGAAAGACATGCCCTTTCTGATGGTCACGGCCGAGGCCGAGAAGCACAAGGTCATAGAGGCGATAAAGGCGGGGGTGAGCAACTACGTGGTGAAGCCGTTTACGGCGGAGGTGCTCAAGGAGAAGATGGAAAAGATATTCGAGAAAACCGGTCCCCGGGGATAACGAAGATGCCGGACGACATGGAAGAGATAATAACGGATTTCCTGGTCGAGGCCGAGGAGACGATTGACCGCGTGGACCCGCTGCTGGTCGGGTTGGAAGACAGCGGTTTCGACCAGGAGACCATCAACGAGATATTCAGGGGCATGCACACGATCAAGGGGGCGGCGGGCTTTCTGGGCTTTCAGCAGATCGTGGACGTTTCCCATCGCGCCGAGTCGATACTTAAAAAGCTCAGGGACAAGGAGATCGCGCCCGCCCGGCCTCTTCTGGACGTTATACTGAGGAGCTTCGACACGGTGCGGCTCCTTCTGAAGCAGATAAAGGCGAAGGGCCATGAAGGGCAGGCCGGCCCGGATACGGCCAGGATCCTTCAGGAGCTGGATGCCGCGCTACAGGCGGCCGGCCCTCTGGGGGATGCAGGCAGACGGAAAGGCCCGGAGGAAGTGCGGGTCCGGGCGGTTGTCATAGAAGGCGCGGGCGGGCCGGCCCCGGAGTCTGCCGCCGGCTGCGGGTCCGACCGGGACGGCCACGCGTCGAAGGCCTCGGCCCCGATGCCGGATAAAGGGGCGGAGGCCGCCTCCGCGGACAAAAAGAACGATACCATCCAGACCCTGAGGATAGGCGTTGAAAAAGTGGACCACGTCATGAACCTCACGGGCGAGGTGGTGCTGATAAGAAACAGGCTTCTGAACCTGGCCGGCGGGCTGGAGCAGAAATATTCCTCCGACCCGCAGATGGAGAGCCTGGTGGAGGCGATCTCCTTCCTGGACCTGCTTACCTCCGACATGCAGTCCGCCGTCATGAAGATGAGGATGCAGCCCCTGAAGAAGGTTTTCGGAAAATTTCCGCGCCTGGTGAAGGACATATCGTTCTCCCTGGGCAAGCAGGTCGATCTCCGGATATCGGGGGAGCAGACCGAGGTGGACAAGTCCGTCATAGAGAACATCGCGGACCCGATGGTGCACATAATAAGAAACGCAATCGACCATGCCATCGGCCCGCCGGACGAAAGACTCGCCGGGGGCAAGCCCGCGAAGGGCACCATATCGATAACGGCCAGCCAGAAAGGCAACCACATAGTCATAGAGGTGGGCGACGACGGCAAGGGGATCGACGTGGAAAAAGTAAAGAGCAAGGCCGTTTCGAAGGGCCTCATAACGGAGGCGGAGGCGCTGGACTTGGGCCATGAGGCGGCGGTGAACCTGATATTCCTGCCCGGCCTTTCCACGAATGAGGTGGCGACGGAATTGAGCGGCCGGGGCGTGGGCATGGACGTGGTCAAAAGCAACGTGAGCAAACTGAACGGTTTCATCGAGGTCATCACCAAAAAGGGCGCCGGCACCATGTTCAGGATAAGCCTGCCGCTTACCCTCGCCATAATCCATGCGCTCCTGGTGGAAGTGGAAGGCTCCGTTTACGCGATCCCCCTTACCCTCGTCGATGAGACGATGAAGGTGGAGGGCGCCGGGATAAGGGACCTCATGGATAAAAAGGTCCTGAACATAAGGGGCAGGGTCTATCCGTATTTCGAGCTTGCATGGCTGCTTGAGGGCCGGACCGGGCAGCGGGGCGGCTTCAACGGGCAAAACGGGCAGGACGGCCGGGACCACAGGTACATTATAGTGGTCGCCGTCGCCGACAGCAGGTTTTGCATAGGGGTGGACGGGCTTTTGGGTCTGCAGGAAGTCGTAATCAAGTCCATCACCGGCTCCGGGTCCGCCGCGCCCTCGATACTGGGCGCAACCATTTCCGGCGACGGCAAGGTGATACTCATACTGGACCTGGGCTACATCGCGCGCAATCTCTTCGACAAGGAGCACGTCAACACTTAAATGGAAAATTTCGCAGGAGGGAACCGTATGGAGCAATTCATAGGCTTTAAGCTCGGGTCGATGGAGTACACCATCCCCATTCTCAAAGTCCGGGAGATAATCAACGCCCCGGTCATAACCCGGATGCCCCAGTCGCCGGACTACATAGAAGGCGTCACGAACCTGAGGGGCAGCATCATAGTGATCGTGAACCTCAAGAGCCTCCTTAACATGCACGGCGAAAACGGCGGGGCCGGCGGAAAGATCATCGTCATTTCAAGCGGCAAGATCACTTTCGGCGTACTTGTGGACGGCATCACCGGGGTCATCGAGATCGACGGCGGCGCGGTCGAGCACCCGGAGAGGTTTTTCTCCGAGAAGATGGAGCAGATCAAGGGCGTGGCGAAGATAAACGACAAGCTCCTTGTCCTTCTGGACCCAAAGAAGCTGATCCCGTTCGAGGACATGGCCCTTTTCGAGGAGGAGGTCTTCGAGATTGCCCAGGGCGGCCCTGACGGACAAGTCGAGGTAACCCGGAACGTGCATACGATGGGCGGAGACGTGAAGGTCACGGAGGTCCACGAGGCAAAGGAGTTTTTCGGGAAAAAACTCGCGGGCGACATGGACGGTATCACGGCCGAGATAATGCAGTTTCTGGACGCCATCGACGGCGGGCAGTACGAGAAGGCCGAGGCGGTCATCCAGAGCCTGATGCAGAAAGGGCAGAACAGCCTGTACAAGGAAGTGGGCAAGGTGACGCGGAAACTTCATGATTCCGTCAAGGGCTTCAAGGAGGCCATCGATCCCAGGCTGAAGGACATGGCGACCACGGATATGCCCAAGGCCATGGACCGCCTCCAGTACGTGATCGACAAGACGGAGGAGGCGGCCAACGGGACGATGGCCTTTGTCGAAAAATACATCCTCTGCATGGACGAGCTGTCTGCGCATATCAGGAACATAAGGGAGCCGGAGGAGACGGTTTCATATCTGAAGGATTTCAGGAACAAACTTGAGGACGACCTGACGGAGGTCCTTACGACGCAGTCTTTCCAGGACCTGACCGGGCAGACCCTGAAGAAGGTAATGGGGCTTGTGAGCGACGTGGAGACGGAGCTTGTCGGGCTCATAGCGAATTTCGGCGTCAAGATAGAACAGTGCGCCTGCCTTGTGCCGGCGGCGGAAATGGTGAATCAGGAAGGGGTCGACAAGATGCTTACGGAGCTTGGCTTCTGATGCCGTTTACCCGCCGGCTTTTGTCTCGCGCCGTCTGAAAGGGAAGCTGGAAAATGAATTTGCGCGCTGTAAAGGTGCTCATTGTCGATGACTCTTCTTTTATGAGAAAGGCGCTCTCCGCGATGCTCGGGTCCGATCCGGACATAGAGGTCGTGGGCACGGCGGCGGACGGCCGCGAGGGGGTGGAGAAGGCGGAGGCGCTGAAACCCGATATCATCACGATGGACGTTGAGATGCCCGGAATGGACGGCATCGAGGCATTGAAGAAGATCATGCGCGATAACCCCCTGCCGGTCGTGATGATCAGCGCCCAGACGGTCGAGGGGGCGAGGGTCACCCTTCGGGCCCTGGAACTGGGGGCCGTGGATTTCATATCCAAGAACCTCTCCGGGTCGAGCATGGACATAGTCAGGATAAGGGCGGCGCTGAAGGAAAAGATAAAGCACCTGGGGAGAAAGGGATTTGTGCGCACGTCCCCGGAGCGGGGCGGGCAGGCGCCCGATGTAAATGTCGCGCTCCGCAGGGCGCTGAAGGTCTGCACGGACGGGATGAGGGTGGAAATGGTGGCGATAGGGGCCTCAACGGGCGGGCCCAAAATACTCCAGCAGATAATCCCGGCCCTGCCAAAAAATTTCCCCGTTCCCGTGCTCATCAGCCAGCACATGCCCCCGAATTTTACAAAACCCTTTGCCGAACGGCTGGACCAGATAAGCGGCATCTCGGTGAAGGAGGCCGAGGACGGGGAGACCGTCAAGGGCGGCATTGTTTACATAGCGCCCGGCCGCGGGCACATGAGAGTGGCGGGCGGCATGCCGAGGCCGTCCGTTTCCGTAGGGGAGGGCGGGGATTTCATCTACCGGCCGTCGGTTGACGTGCTTATGTCCTCGGTCGCCGCCTATTTTCCAAAAAGGGCCGTGGGGGTGATACTCACCGGCATGGGACACGACGGCTTGAAGGGGCTCACGGGGCTCAAGAACGCGGGCGGCAGGGTCATCGCCCAGGACGAGGGCACCTGCGTCATCTACGGCATGCCGAAGGCGGTCGTGGATGCGGGCCTTGCCGACAGCGTGCTGCCCGCGCAGGATATCACGGCCGCGATAGTGGCCTGTGTCTGCAAGTGAGCCCCGGCAGGCGGAGGCCCCGGACCCATCGAATCCCCCCCGAATCCCCATTTTCCTTGACCTGAATACGGGCAGAAATTATAATACCTCGTAATTGTCAAACATGGTCAGGCTTTTGATTATAGATGACGATCCGGATATTACCGAGATACTGTCCCTGTACGGCGATTTTCTCGGTTACAACGCGGATATGGCCTTTTCCTGGCAGGAGGCGGAAAAAAACCTCTCGGGCAGCCGTTTATACAATGCTGTTTTTTGCGACCTCAACCTGCGGGGATTGAACGGCCTTCAGGTCTTCGAAAAAATCCACGAGATGGACTCCGGGCTGGCCGACAGGTTTGTCCTGCTGACCGGCGCCATTCTGGACGATGGCGTCGAAGAGGGGATAAGGGCCAGGAAGATAAAACTGGTGAAAAAACCCTTCAATTTCGAGGACATAAAGGCGGTGCTCCAATCCATGGAGGGGCCGTCCGTCCATTCGAGGGATATCATACTGCAATCCGCCACACTGCCGGCCGTCCCCGCGGTGGTCGTCAAGATCCTGGAGTTGACGGGCAAGGAAAATACGACCATCGAAGACCTGCAAAGGACCATCATGGCGGACAGCTCTCTGACCACCCGGGTGCTGCAGATGGCCAATTCGGCCTTTTTCGGTTTCCGGCAGGGCGTGGAGACGATCTCTGACGCCATCAAGGTCCTCGGGTTCAACACCATCCGCTCCGTTACGCTTGCCGTGTCCACCATGGATATCTACAGGCCTTTCGGCCCCCTGGAAGAGAAACTCTGGGAGCACAGCCTCGGCGTTTCGCTTGCCGCCGGCGCCATTGCGCGGGGAAGGATGCGCTGCTGGGAAGAGGCCTCCATCGCCGGCCTGCTGCATGACACCGGCAAGGTTGTAATGAAAAGCAATCAGCCTGACAGGTATCACCTTCTTTTGCGGTCCGTGCAGGAGGACAAAGTGCCCTTCCATACGGTGGAAACCGAGGTGTTCGGCTTCGGCCATGCGGAGGCGGGCTCTCTGCTCGGCGAGAAATGGGGCTTCCCGGAGATGCTGTCCGGCGCCATCCGGCACCATCATAACTGGAAGAGCTTTGACAAGGGCGTTTCCGCGGACGTGCGCCAGATTTGTCTGGCGGTCGCCCTGGCCGACGCCCTTTGCACCAGGCTCGGCATCGGTTACGACTCTCCGATGCCGGAAGTGGACCTGGGCGAGAGGGAACTCCAGGGGCTCCTCGGGATCGAGGACGGAAGGTACGAGGAGATCGTTTACAGGTTCAAGGAGGACTTCCTGCGTGAAAAAATGCTTTTCAGGTGAACGGAGGGAAAAGGCAAATGGCCATTGAACCCGTCGGCAACGTGCCCCAGGCACCGCAGGTGATAAGGCATGAGGATTCGCTCCCAAAGAAGAAAAAGGACAAGGGAAAGGACGGCCGGGAGGAGGAGCCGAAGAAGAAAGGCAAGATAGACATAACGGTCTAGAGAACCTCAGGTTCAAGGAAGAAAATATGCTCTGGAAGAACAGCGACCCGGCTAAGCAAAAAAAGACCTCTCATCCGGAAGACCCCGGCTTTAAAGCCCAGGAACAGAGACTGAAAGACATCGAGCAGAGGATAGAGGAAAAAATCTCACTCCTGAAAGTCCTTGAGGAAAAGGCCGACAAGAAGATAGAGACGCTGGAAAAGCTCCTTTACGCCCCGATATACGTCTCCGGCGCCGACGGGACAAGCCGCCGGGGAAACCGGACGGAAGAGATACTGGCCCTGAAGGAAAAGGGACTTGACGCCCCGGAGATAGCAAGGATACTGGCCGTGCCGGCGGGCGAGGTCGATCTGATACTGGACCTGAACAGGAAATAAGGGCGATTCAGCTTGGGACTTCCGGGAATAACTCGACCCGCCGAAAATCGGAGAGGTGAAATTCATGAAAAGCATTAAAGGTACGAAAACAGAGCAAAACCTTCTTGCCGCCTTCGCCGGGGAATCCCAGGCGAGGAACCGTTACACTTATTATGCCTCCCAGGCAAAAAAAGAGGGCTACGAACAGATAGCCGCTTTTTTTCTGGAGACGGCCGACAATGAAAAAGAGCATGCCAAGCGGCTTTTCAAATTTTTAGAAGGCGGGGAGGCGCAGGTCCGGGCATCCTTCCCGGCCGGGGTGATAGGGGATACGGGCCTGAACCTCCGGGCCGCGGCAGCGGGGGAAAACCACGAACATGCGGTCATGTATCCCGAATTTGCCCGGATAGCCGGTGAAGAGGGCTTCCCAATCATCGCAAGCGTCTTCAGGGCCATAGCCGTGGCGGAGAGACAGCATGAGAGGCGCTACCTGGGCCTGCTTGAAAATATCGAGAAAGGCCGCGTCTTCTCCCGTGAAACTCCCCGGCAATGGAAATGCAGAAATTGCGGCTATGTCCATGAGGGCGACGACTCACCGGCTAAATGCCCGGCCTGCGACCATCCCCGGGCCCACTTCGAGCTTTTAGGGGAAAACTGGTAGCGGAAAAGGGCGGCAATCCGGGGGCCCCAGCGGCAGATTTGCGGGGCAGGGCGAAGTTTTTTGCGAAGTTTTGAAGGGATATGCCGTAATCAATCGACGACTTCGGAAATTGCATCTTGTTTCTCCCCGATTTTCCCGGATTTTTTGTTTCTACCGAGCGCCGCGATCAGGATGCCGGCCCCGGCAAAACCCAGGCACCTGAGACAGGAAGCGCACGCGCCCCCGGCGCAGTTGGCAAGCGACAGCGCCCCGGCAAGGCCGCCCGATGCGCCGGCAACGCCGCATATTATCTTGTTTCTAAGACCGTCCATATCGTATCGCCTCCCGTGGGCAGACCCTTATGCACTGCCCGCAGGAGATGCAGGAGGCCTGGTCCCGCCTTATCGTTTTATGGTCAAGTTCCAATGCCCATACCATGCAGGAGCCCACGCACCTGCCGCATCCGTTGCACCGCGACGGTTCCGTTCTGACTTTTTTTGTGATGCCCAGTTTATGGCCCGCGTAATTCGCCATGCTGTCCAGCGCCCCCACGGGACAGAGCAGGTTGCAGTAAGCCCTCCCGCCCCTGGCCAGAAATCCCGTCAGGGACACGGCGGCAAGCCCGGCCAGTCCCACCGGCGACAAAAGGTAGGTCCTGTAAGCGGGCACGAACGGAGCGCCCGCCAGAAAGGGGATGACCCTGAAATTGCAGAGCTTGCAGGAAATGCCGCCCATCCCCAGCGCGGCCCCCGCAACGAAGATGAAAAAATAGGCATACCTGAACGCCGGGGCGTGCATGAACGAGAAATCGATCTTGAACCGTCCGGGGACGAGCCGGCTGACAAGCTCGGTCGCCCCGCCGACGGGACAGAAATGGCTGCACCACAGCCTGCCCATGAAAAACGTAGTGATCAGTATGGCCCCGGCAAGGGACGCGCCGAACCACTCGGCCCGCAGATTGTTTCCAAACCCTTTCAGGAGGCCCCCGTCACGGATTATGAAGAACATCCTGGGACACGCCGCCCCGCAGAGGTTGACCGCTCCGGCTATCTGCGGTATCACCGCCAATGGCGGCAGGAACAGGGCCATCCCAACCGCGATAGACAGATATCTTTTGTTTGAGAAAATCTTTTTAGTGATGTTTTTGTTTTTCATGTCCGTTGCCTCCGAGGACATCAATGGTCCGGATCAGCGAGCCGTCCCTTGAATCCACGATTTCAATTTTTTTGTTTCCGGGTCCCCGGGGGCTGGTCCCCCCGATGTTATTAAATACGATATAAACGGGCAGGGTCTCGCCGAACCCCGCCCCCGTGAACCTTCCATCCCTGAAATCCGGCGAGTGGCCGTATGGCATCCTGACTACCGGAGGATACCAGCTCAGCACCTTCGCGCCGTCCGCCCGTATCCCGATATCGCTGGCCTTCTGGAGATTCTTCATGGAGAGGGCGAGCACGCACCGGCCTCCCCCCGCGCCTGTCAAAATGGGCCGGGAATTGGCCCCTTTTTTTATCGTCACCATGGCGAATTTGAATCCGGGGAGGTCGAGACGCGCAAACGCCGCGCCGGCGGCCAGTCCCGCAACGACAAAGAGCGCTATTTTCAAGCTCCTTTTCATTACAGGGCCTTCCATTTATACACAATTCCGGCAAAAACGGTCAGCGGTGCTCCCGGCACGAACTGGGCCGCGCCGGTTGCGCTCTTTGTGACCCTCTCCGCGTAAAGCGCATCGGCGAGGTTCAGCACCTTTGCATAGAGCTGCCATTTTTTCGCGAGATCATATGAAGCCCTCAGATTGAGGAGATCATAGCCGTGATACTTCTGCGTGTTGGCGTCATCGATCCAGTAGCTGCCGATCCTGACCCATTCCAGTTCCGCAAGGCCGCCCTTCAGAAACGCCGGCCTCCAGTCCAGGCGCGTGTCGGCCAGGATCCTTGGCGCGACCGATATCTCGTTGCCGCTGTAATTGATCGAGGGGCTCACCTGGTAATCCAGATACTTCTGTATCGAGTACGAGAAGGCGACATTCAGATCGAGGTCGCGCAGCAGTTTGACGCCCAGTCCGGCTTCGACACCCTTGTGCTCGGTCTTCCCGGCGTTCAGGGTCTCGCTTACGCCGGTCTGAGGCGAGAAAGTCACGATGTCATCGCTTTTTATCATGTAATAAACGGAGGAGTTGAAAGAGACCCGTCCGACGCCTCCCCTCAGCCCGGCCTCATAACTGTCCGCCTTTATGGGCCGGAGATCGATCGTGGTCGCGGCGGTTCCCTGGCTTCCGCGGAACAGCTCGTTTGCCGAGGGCGCCCTGAATCCGTGGGTGTAGGAGACAAAGCCGTTTATGTCTTTTGTGAAATCGTATGTCAGGCCGGCCTTGGGGCTTACGTGGGAAAAATAGAGGTTGGTATCGGCGGGCCTGTTGGCATTGGGCGCAAGATACGTGTTGTAATCGTAGGAGAGATTGTCGTCTCTCAGGCCGGCCGTGAGCCGCAGTTTCCTGACCGGGGACGTCTCAAGCTGGATGTAAGGCGAGATGCCCTGGAACGTCGCGTCGAAGTCGAAGTTGTTGCCGGTGTTCGTCACATAGGCGTAAGAGACATAGCTGCCGCCCGACATCGTGACCTGGATGCGCCGCTCGGAATAAGAGCCGGGGGAATGGTCGAAATCGACCCCGCCCGTGAGCCTTGTGTCAAGCGCATCGAAATCGTGCCTGAATTTCGCGAGCAGGCCCAAAGAATAGAACCTTGTGGTGGAGTTATAGCCGAAGAAATTCTGGCCCGCCTGGAATATGGCCCATCCCGGCAGGAGGTCCATCTCATTCCATCTGAGGTACGGTATCAGTCTGAGGACGTTCTTCTCCCCGAAGTCCTGCTCGTATTCGGTGGAAAGCCTTACGGCCCTGACATTCCTGAAGTCGAAGGTCTGGGGATTGAACGAGGGCCTTGCCTCGAAGTCCGCCTCCGATATGCCGATCGCCCCGCTTGTGTCCTGCCTGATATTGTAAACCGAGATTATCGTCTTTAGCCTTGCGCTGTCGCTCAGGAGGTGGTCCCACCTGAGTGTTGCGTTCTGGCGGCTGTAGCCCGTCCTCTCCCGCCACCCGTCCGAATGGGTTACGTTTACGTCAAGCCTCGCGCCGTTTGAGCCCCAGGTGCCGCCGCCCGTCGCCAGCAGCCTGTACCAGCCAAACGATCCGGCCTCGGTGTTGATCTCTATCTCCGGCTTGACGGGCGGGCGCCTGGTGAGGACGTTGATCGTCCCCCCGATGGCGTCGCTGCCGTACAGGGCGCTGCCAGGCCCCTTTGTCACCTCGATGCGTTCGGCCTGGGGCAGATCTACCTCATAGAGCGCGTTATGGTTGAAAAACCCGGTCGGCCTTATCGGCACGCCGTCTTCGAGATAGAGGTAAACGGGGTTTGTCGTAAGGGGCTGCCGTATCGCCGTCATATGGCCCTCGCCGGCCGTCACGCCTATCCATACGCCAGGGACCAGCCGCAGTATCTCTGCCGGATGAGACGGTTTTACGTCCTCTATTTCCTGTTTCCCGATAACACCCACGTTTTGAGGTTTTGTCTTAAGCGGTTCGGCCTCCCTGGAGCCCGTGACCACTATCTCTTCAAGGACTTGCGAGGCGGCCCCTTGCCCCGCGCCGGCCCCGGTTTCCACGGCGAAGGCGACACCCGAGACGAGCAGCATCAGGCACACGGCAGTAAGAAATCTAGACAAAATCCCACAAGGATTTATCATGTTCTCTCCATCTTTTTCTTTCAGAATTTTCGATTGTCCAATGAAACGGCGTCTCTTCCGTCTCGTGCATCGGCAGGGATGAAATATCCCGTGCATGGACCGGCGTCGGCAGCGGGGAAATCCCCGCGCCGTTCAGGAAGAAGGCCCTAAAAAAGGAGTTCGAGCCCGGATGGGAGCAAGTCCGCGAAGGCCATTTGCCTCCGGCGCGCGCCGGCGTGCGGCGCAGCGACGGAAATGTCCGCTGCCAAAATCGGCTCGCACACCCCCCGTGTAGGGGGTCAGACCGTCGGCGGCCGGTCCTTTCGGAAGGCTGTCAGGAGTGGACGGAATAACGGGTCTTTCATCACGACTGAAGACGTCGCGCGGGACATGAAAAGCGATGCCGGGTGATCGCGCACGCAGGGCGGCCCGGAATTTGCGGGAACAAAATGTCCGCCCGCATGGCAGACATCAAGAGCGAAAAGGGAAGCGCCTTTCGTCGTTGGAGAAAAATTAATGGCCAGGGGCGACATAAGAGACATCGCTATGGCGATCAAGGCAATGACGGCGCTTTTTTTCATGCCGTATTTTATGGATATTTCCCTGCCAAGTCAACCCGGATTCAACCCGGGGGCCTCAGCGTCAGATTTGCGGGGCTGGTATCTGCCTGCTCTTTTCTTACGCGTCTGATTCTGTTTTTTTGCCGTCATTCCCGAGGTATTAATCCGGCATCAGCCGACTTTACAAATTTTTTCGATAAAAAGCAAAGTCCTGGATACCGGCTAAAGACATGCCGGTATGACGGACAAAAGAATAAAATCTGCCTGCCCCACGTTTATGACTCAGGCCCTCAACCTGGGATGGATTCAACCTGGGATATATGGGCATGCCGCTTTTTCAGCCCGATGGAAAGCCCGTCAGTCGGCAACGCCCATCATCACGCTGGTCGCCTTGATAATGGCATACGCCTCGTCTTTTTCCTTCAGGCCCAGCCGTTTGGCGCTGTCATCCGAAATAATCGACGTAATCGTGTTGCCCCCTCCGATATCCAGCACCACCTCGGCCATGACCATGCCCTCTTTGAGCATCTGGACGTTGCCTTTGATGATGTTCCTTGCACTGAGTTTTACTTCTCCGGCGACTTTGCCGACGATCACCGAGGTCGCCTTGATTACGGCAAGCGCACTTGCGCCCGTTTTCAGGCCCAACCTGTCGGCGCTCTCATTGGTGATGATGGAGGTTACCGCGTTTCCGCCTTTTAATTCGAGCCTTATGACCGACATGACCTGGCCCCTTTTGATGTCGCTGACTGTCCCCGGCAGGAAATTCCTTGCGCTGATCTTCATGGCTCCTCCTTTTCCGAATGCGCCGGCATGTTTTAATTTTTAAAAAAACCTTTATGCGGGATCCCCCGCCGCCCGGTTCAACGTCCCGCCCGTTTTTTTCCGCGGAGGCTTGCTTCATATACGATTATATAGAACGAAGGCCAAAAAACAATGGCTTCCTTCGCCGTATCTTCCTCTCCCTGTGGTATGCTTATGCAGATGCGGGGGAAGCGGGTTTGCGTTCCGCGGATGCCCGGTTGCTTCATCCTGGATTTGCGGAGGGTGATTATCAGAAAGTCGGGGGACGGCCTCTCCTCAAGGGAGTTGGAAAGATATCGCAGGCAGTTGATGCTCGCGGGTTTTACCCTTGAGCACCAGAAGATGCTGAAGGACTCGACCGTCCTTGTGGCGGGCGTCGGGGGGGTGGGAGGCACCGCGGCCCTGTATCTTGCCGTTGCCGGGATAGGAAAGCTTGATCTGGTCCACGCCGGCCGGCTCACGCCTTCCAACATGAACCGGCAGATATTGATGCGGAGTTCACGGATTGGCGAAAGCAGGGTCGCTCAGGCGAAAAATGCGATAGAAGCGATCAATCCCGATGTTGCGGTGGAAATCCATGATGAGCGGTTGACTCCCGTCCTGGCGGACACGCTCTTGAGCGGCGCGGACGCGGCCCTTTCCGGCCGCCCCAATTTCCACGAGCGCCGCGTGCTGAACGAGTGTTGCGTGAGGAAAGAAATCCCGATGGTCGAAGGCGCGATGAACGCGATGGAGGGATATTTATTCACCGTTATCCCCTTCAAAACCCCCTGTCTCAACTGCCTTTATCCTGAAGACAATCCCGAATGGGAGGAACTGGGTTTCCCGGTGCTTGGCGCGGTTTCGGGCGTGCTTGGCTGTCTCATGGCCCTGGAGGCCATCAAGGTCCTCACCGGATTCGGCAAGCCGATGACCTCGCGGATGCTGGTGTTTGATTTGCAGGGTATGGATTTTAGAAAACTGAAGATCAGCAGGGACAGGGATTGCCCGGTGTGCGGCCATGGCCGTCCCGAAGACTCCGCGTCGCCGCCCGGGAGGCCGTCATTAGCCAAATAGCCCATGCGCCGCTGCCCGATCCGCCCCGGATTGACCCGCGATTTCCTCTCTCTTTCGCTTCATAATCAATTCCGGGATAGGTTCCGGAGCATTTTTTTAATGTATCGGCGTAAAAAGCGAAAGCCGCCATCACTCCGCCCCTGTGTTATCATTCATTAATGGACATAATCACCTGCCACCTGAATGCCGATTTCGACGCCTTTTCATCCATGGTTGCCGCAAGAATGCTTTATCCGGAGGCGTGGATGGTGTTCCCAGGCTCGCAGGAAAAGAGGGTGAGGGATTTCATAAAAGACTTCAATCCCCCCGGCATAAGGAAACTGAAGGATGTGGACCTGGCGGCGGTAAAAAGGCTCATCGTGGTTGACGCGAAATCGCCCGGCCGCCTGGGGCCGCTTGCCGGGCTGCTCACCAGGCCGTCGGTCGAGGTCCATCTCTACGACCACCATCCGCGCGGGGAGGGCGGCATAAAGGGAAGGCTTGAAGTCGTCGAGCCGGTAGGGGCCACGGTGACGGTGCTCATCGAGACGTTAAGGAAACGGAAGCTCAAACCCGCCCCGCTTGAGGCGACGTTAATGGGGCTGGGCATTTACGAGGAGACTGGCGGGTTTCTTTTCCCGTCGGCCACCGAAAGGGACATACAGGCCTTCGCATATCTTTACAAATGCGGGGCGAGTCCAAGGATAATAGAGAGCTACATGAAGACGGGGCTCGGCAGACGGGAGATTTCGCTCCTGAATGAGCTTCTGGTGAATTCGAGGGATTTGATCGCGGGGGGATTCAGGGTAAAACTTGCGAAGGCCGCAGCCGGAGACTATCTGGGCGACGTCGCCCAGCTTGCCCACGGCATAATGGACGCGGAGGACATAGACGCCCTGCTGATGATGATCTCGATGGAGGGCAAGATCGTGGTGGTCGGCCGCAGCCGCTCGCCCGAGATAGACGTCGCCCGCGTCCTGGGGGAAGTGGGCGGCGGCGGGCACAGGGGGGCCGCTTCGGCCACCGTGGCCGATATGCCCCTTGAGGTATTGGAGGAAAAGCTGGCCGGCGCGATCAGGAGGCTTGTAAGGCCGAAGGCGACCGCCGGGGATGTGATGACCAGGCCGGTCGTCAGCATCGGCAGCACGGCGTCCATAGCCGAGGCCGAAAAGATGCTGACCCGCTACGGAGTGAACGTCCTGCCGGTGCTCAGGGACTCGCTTTACGGCGGGATCATCTCGCGCGAGGTGATAGAGAAGGCGCTCTTTCACGGGTTCGCCAGGAAAGGCGTATTGGATTTCACCATGACGGACGCCTCCACGGTGCTGCCCGATACGCCCATAGACGAGGTGGAGGCCCTCATGGTCGAACGAAACCAGCGCTTCATGCCGGTCCTCGACGGCAAGGGCGGCATCATCGGGGCCATCACAAGGACCGATATCCTTCGCGTTCTCTATGAGGACCATCTCAGACGAAGCCGGATCCCGCGCGAGGAGGCCGGCATCAGGCCGCACCTGGAAAGGAACCTGGGAAGAAGCATTGCGGAGCATTTCCCGGACAGGATCGTCCGGATACTGAAACTTGCCGGCCGGACCGGAGACGAGCTTGCCCTTGCGGTCTATCTGGTCGGCGGCTCCGTAAGGGACCTGCTTCGCGGCACCCCCAACCTGGATATAGACCTCGTGATCGAGGGCGACGCCATAGAGTTCGCGCGCACCCTTGCGGAAAGGCTCGGCGCGCGCCTTCGGACGCACCAGAGGTTCGGCACCGCGATACTCATCCTGCCGGACCTGAAGCTCGATCATCTCCACCGGATGACCGATGCGACCGGCCTGCTCCAGCACGCTGTTTATACGATCCCGAACTACAACGAGGGCTATTGCACGGACGACA
>JAJYGJ010000176.1:15209-17835 GCA_021790695.1 Nitrospirota bacterium
GGCGGCCCTCCCGCAGGTCGAAGTCTCTTCCATCAAGCGGGACCTTCAGCGGCGGGATTTCACGATCAACACACTGGCCGTCAAACTGAACCCGCCCCACTTCGGCCTCCTGGTGGATTTCTTCGGAGGAAGACGCGACCTGAGGGACAAGACCATCCGCGTGCTGCACGACCTGAGCTTTGTCGAAGACCCGACAAGGGCCTTCCGCGCCGTCCGGTTCGCCGTCCGCTTCGGCTTCAGGCTGTCCAGGCACACGGAGGAGCTGCTGAAATCCGCACTGGAGATGGACCTTTTCGAACGCCTTTCGGGTTCGAGGCTTTTTGAGGAGCTGCTGCTTATATTCAAGGAGACGGAACCGGTCGCCGCGATGGACAGGCTGGCCGGTTACGGCCTTTTGAAAGTGGTCCATCCGGCCCTGCGGGAAGACGAAGTCCTCAAAAACGTTCAGGCCGCCCACGACGCGCTTTTATGGTTCGGGTTGTCCTTTACCGGCGAGCCCGTTGACAGGGCCGCGCTCTATCTGATGGCAATGTTAAGCGGCCTGGACGGGGAAGAGGCCGCGGCCGCGCTCCGCAGGCTCCAGGTAGCATCAAAGACCGGGGCCGCGGTCGGGGGGGGCATCGCGAAGGCAAGGGAAGCCCTGGAAAGACTGCCTGCTTCGCGGACCCCGGAGGATGCCTTCGGGCTATATGAAGCCCTGAACGGGACGCCGCTCGAGGCCCTGCTCCTCGCCATGGCGCTGGCCGGCGCGGAGGGGCAGAAAAAGGCCATCTCCCATTACCTGCTGGAGCTTCGAAAAGTGAAACCCCTCCTGAAAGGCGACGATCTCGCGGCGATGGGGTTCGCCCCCGGGCCCGTATTCTCGAAGATATTACGGGCCGTATTGGAGGAAAGACTGAAAGGCAACCTCGTATCCCGCGGGGACGAGGAACGGTTCGTAAAGACTCATTTCAGGCCGAGCACGTCCTGCATGTCGTAAAGGCCGGGCCCCTTGTCCTGAAGCCATAACGCCGCCCGGAGCGCGCCCCTCGCGAACGTGTCCCTGCTTGACGCCTTGTGCGTGACCTCAATGCGCTCCCCGAGCCCACCGAAGAGCACCGTGTGTTCGCCCACTATGTCGCCGGCGCGGACCGTCTGTATCCCGATTGCCCGGGAGGGCCTCTCGCCCGTCATGCCGTGCCTGGCGTAGACGGCCACGTCGTCCAGATTGCGTTTCAGACCAACGGCCGCGGCCTGGGCCAGCTTGAGGGCAGTCCCCGAGGGGGCGTCTTTTTTGAACCTGTGATGGGCCTCGATTATCTCCACGTCGTAGTCGTCTCCAAGCGCTTCCGCCATGGTCCTGACGATTTTGAGCAGGAGGTTTATCCCCAGGCTCATGTTCGCGGCCATGACCACCGTTGTCCGGGGAGCGAGCCCATTTATCTCTTCCATCTGCCCGCCCGTAAACCCGGTAGTGCCTATGACCATCGCCTTTCCTGCCTCGACGCAGGCCTTCAGGTTTGAAAGCGTGGAGGCGGGCTGGGTAAAATCGATGAGGACGTCCGCTTCCGCCAGCGCCTCGAAGACGTCGTCCGAGAGCCTGACCGGAGGCGGATTGCCCTGGCCGGCCGGCCCTGAAATAAAAAACTCCTTGCCCGTGTCCGGATGTCCCTTTCGTTCGAGCGCTCCGGCAAGCCGGATATTTTCATATTCCGCGGAAAGGGCCGCAATCCGGCTGCCCATCCTTCCCATCGCACCCGCCACGGCTATTTTTACCATCTCTTAAATTGTCCTCCTTCAGGCTTTTTCAAGTATTATGGGATTGAAATCACGGGCCTTTTTGAGCAGCGAGGCGCCCTCCTTTATGTTGCCTATGATGTTTACCGGCCCGGCCGGCACGGGTTTCCCCCCGGGTTTGCTCAGCGGCGTGGGGCCGAAGAAAATGGCTATCGACTTGCCCTCGGGCCAGTAGGCTATGTCGCCAACCTCAACGTCAGTGGTGGCGGAAGCGTCAGGGGGCAGGTAGAGGGGTATCTCGAAATAGAACTCATCCCCCCAAACGTTGTTATATCCCTCGATGGGCAGCAGGTCATAAACCGCCCTGGCCGTTTCGTTGTCCAGGAGACCGGCGTCAAGCTCCACGCCGCCGACTTTTATCTTTATCCGCATGAGATCGTCCGCCATATTAAGCCTCCTTTCATCGGGTTCAAGAAGCTGTCACGAAATTACCTTTAAAATGGTTTCGATGTCCGGTGTTTTTCCCTTCACGGCATGTTTATGCTTATCTCGTAGCTGCCCACGGAGACCTTGTCCGCGAGGCCCGCGTCCCAGAGCATGGAGGCGAGCCTGGCCTTCATGGGTTTGGGGGCCATCAGTATAAGCCTGGGCCCGGAGCCGGCGAGCCCTTTCCATATATTAATCTTATCAGGCGTGATGGAATTTTCAGTCTCTATTTCGACCAGCGCAAGCACCATGCCGTGTCCGGAGAGGATGAGGTCCGGGTATTGTCCCATGAATTCGTGCAGTTTCTGTTTTTGACCCGAGAGGTTCACCTTTATCTCCCGGTACTGGCGCGCGAGTTTTTTCCTGATCTCCTCCGCGATCGCATCGTGCACGGCGTTTTCATTTTCCGTTTCCATCAAGGGCG
>JAJYGJ010000150.1 GCA_021790695.1 Nitrospirota bacterium
ATGTACTTGGCGTATCTCTCCCGGTTGTTCCAGAGGTAAAGGGTCTCCCGGGACATGTCAGACACGTGGTGCGGATGGCAGGCTATGGTGAGCGCGCCCTGCTTTTTTGCCTCCAGGAATATTTTTTCGTAGCCCCAGCAGGCCGGGATGAACCGCGTTATATCCAGGATGAGGATATGGGCCGATGCCTCCGGGGAGATGTAGTTCTTGCTTATTTCGACCCCGCGTATGACGAGCATGCCGTACTTTTCCCAGGCCCTCCGGGCCTCGCTCTCCACATCCCGCATGTAATCCGCGAAATTGGCTTCCGTGACCGAGAACCTGAACCTGTGCGCGAGCTTCCCGATGAGGCTGTCGCCGTTTACGACGTGGTCGGTTATGGCGATGACGTCAAACCCCGCCTGCCCGTAAAGGTCTATGGCCCTTGAAAGCCGGACCGAGCCGTCGGAGTATCTGGTATGGATATGGAAATCGCATAGTAGCACGGTCCTATTTTAAGGCGCGGCAATTACGGAAATGTTTCGGAAATGTTTCAGGGAAATTAAATTATAGAGCGTGTTGCCCCGCCCCGGAGAACCCGTTTTCCGGGGACGCCTGCAATCGGTTTGCCAGTGGTGGTTTGCCGCGGGGAATCTAAATTCCCGTTACGGATTTGGGCTTTATGGTCTCCGACTTGCTTTTTATGAGGTGGGAATAATATGCCGCGGACGGGGTCGGTATCCTCCGGAGACTCTCCCCGCCAAAGTCGACCCTGTAAAGGCCGAACCTTGCATCCAGGCCCTGGAGCCACTCGTAGTTGTCGATGAGGCTCCAGTAGAAGTACCCCCTGATGTCGATGCCCTGCGCGATGCACTTTTCGACGACGCCCACGTGCATCCTGATGAAGTTCATCCTTTTCTCCTCGTCATGGGTCGCTATGCCGTTTTCGGTGATAATTATGGGCACCTGCCGCCCGTCTTCGGCCCGGAGGCGCGAGGCGTACTTCAAGACCCGTTCAAGGCCGCCCGGGTGTATCTCCCATCCAAGGTCCGTGAGCCCGTGGCCGCTTAAGTCCCTGTGCCTGAGTTCGGCGAACATCCTCTTGAAGGGGTTGAACCGCAGGTGCAGCCTGGTGTAATAGTTTACGCCCATGAAATCCAGCTTCCCCTTTATGGGCACCTTGATGTTGACCGGGCTCATCGAAGGCAGGTGGAATTTCAGCTCTCCGGTCGCAAACGCGTCCATGAGCGAATGGTCATAAAAATATGTCCCGATGCGCGCAAGGATCCTGTCGGCCGGGTTCCACCTGTTCCAGGGCACAATGGCCGCCATGTTGTGGGCCACGCTCACCATGGCTTCGGGCGTTTGCGCGTGGATCATGTCGTAGGCCCCGCCGTGGCAGACGAGCATGTTCGTGAGGGCCTTCATGGCAAGGGAGACGTCCTTGAGGCCCGGGGGCATGCAGCCTTCAATGTATCCGCCCAACAAGAGGACATAAGGCTCGTTGAAGGTTATCCAGTAGCGGACATCCCTGATCCTTGCGATCATCTTTTCCGCGAACTTCAGGAATTTTTCGATTGAAGAGGGCCCATGCCATGCATATTTCCGGGTGAACCAGAGGGGATGGGTAAAATGGTGAAGCGTCACCATAGGCTCTATATGATATTCATGGAGCAGTTCCACGACTTTCACATAATGGTCGATCGCCTCTTCGTCCCACTGCCCTTCGCGGGGCTCGACCCTGCTCCATTCGACCGAGAAGCGGTATGCGTTCAGGCCGAGGGCTTTCAGCAGGAGCAGGTCCTCTTTATAGCGGGCGTAGTGATCGGTTATCCCCGGCGTCTTTTTAAGGCTCGAGTCCCAGTCCGCCCAGTCGGAAGATGCCGAGCCTTCAAGCTGAAAGGCGGATGTCGCCGCGCCCCAGAGGAATTCCTTGTCCATGCGCCCCCTTTTGAAGAGAAAATATCCGTTTTTGCCGCCCGGCAATGCTTCTATTCTAGCATTTCGGGCGGCCATGGACCCGGGGACCGCCCGCCTCCGGTTTTCAGAGATTCCCGGAGATTTCCATCAGGAATTCATGCCCGCCGTAGCCGCCGTTTCTGACCACCGAAAAATTATAGTTGTATGCGATTTGCAGGCGCGTATCGAAGAAAAACCCGGTTATGAGCCGCACCCCGACCGCCGGAAGAAGGTCGTTTTTTTTGACGATCCCGGCGTCTGTCCGGCGGAGGCGGTCAAGCCACCCGGCGGAGGCGTCCACCCCCAGGCAGGCGAAGAAAAACGGCTGCCACCTGTACTCTCCGGTGGCCAGCACGTAGTGTTCGGGGAAGAATTCCTGAATGACGGCGCCCGGCAGGACGGGCAGATAAGTGGAGCCGTATTCCTCCCCCAGCGGGTCCGGCCCCCCTCCCACGCGCGCGGCCGAGAAGCGGTCAAGCCGGTAGCCGGAGCCGGCGTGAATGGCGCCAACCAGCCGCTGGCTTTTGCTCTTTACCCAGGGCACGCCGCCCGCGGCCAGAAAATAACCTGTAAAAGAGGCATAGGTTTTCCCCTCACCGGCGGCCTCCGCGCCGTTTACGCCCCAGTCCCTCCAGTCCGCGCGATACCCGTAAACCAGGTCGGCCCCGGCGGCGTATCCCTTTTGCGGAAGTCTGAGCAGGTTTCTATTCAGGGCGTCCCAGCGCAGCTCAAGGCGCGTTCGAAACTCGAAGGTGTCCCGGGGGGCCACGAAATTGTCCGCGGTATCGGAGCCCCGGGCGAAGAAAAGAAAGCCGGGCTCGAAGATGAGATCGGCGGCCAGCATGTTGCTCTCATGGCCGGGGGGCACCTGCCTGCGATAACCGATGCCGAAGCCCGGCCTCACATATCCCCAGAGAAGCGCCTCGCTCTTCAGTTCCTCGCCGTCGACCAGTTCGGACCGCGCGGCGGGTATAGTGAAATTTTTAAATGTAAGCACCCCCTCAAAGGGACCCGGCAGACCCTTCAGCCGCCGGGCCCAGAAGACGTCGTCCCATACGCCGGACAAGTCCGCGCGAAACAGGCTCCGGCTATCCGGGTGCCTCCATATATAAACGTCTCCTACCGGAAGTATTTCGTAATTGCCCGGCGGGGGCTCCGACAGATCGAATCCCGCGTCCCAGGCCGACACGTAACGCGGGTTTCCGGGCCTTACCGTCACCTTCCTGCCGAAGACCTCGGCGCTCCATTCGCCCCGGGTAAAGTTCCCGCCGGCCCAGGCGGGCGGGCAGACAAACGCCATGAGGGCGGCCAAGCAAAAGACGCGGAAAAGGGGTTGTTTCGTTTTTTTCATATCGTCTTATAGATTTTTTTTATGGAAAAATTCTATCACCCCCTGTCCGTGCGGGGAAGCTTTTTAAAAAATCTTCCGGATAATCTATAATATTCCACGCCGCTTGAGTTTTATGATCACAGCATCGTTTTTTCAGAAATTTTAATGGCCGGGGGCCGGGTGGTGACAGGAAGAAAATCTTTGCCGGCGCTTTTTTCCCTTGTACTCTTGTGCGTGGTCTCATGCACCGCGATGGTGCCCAGAAAGGACCTGCCCTCCCCGTTTACCAACGAGAGTTACGGCAACCCCGTAAAGGTCGTGACCATACCGCTTCCGGCCATTTCCACGGACCCCAATGAGGGTCTGACCTACGGGGCCCTGACCGCCATGCTCATGTACGACAAAAAGGGCGCGGTAAGGACCCTGCTTGCCCCACAGATACACAATAACCGCTATTACGGCGTCACCGGGACCATGTACGGGGCCCTCTATCCGCGCGCCGGCCAAAGCTGGCAGATAAACCTGTC
>JAJYGJ010000101.1 GCA_021790695.1 Nitrospirota bacterium
TATGAGAGAAGGCGCGGAGGGCGGCAAATTCGGTGAGGCCGCGAGTTTTGTCACGAATGCGTCTTGTGAGCCGGTAAAACCCCGCACGGCGTTCACGGAGGGGAAGTCCGGAGAGGCCGTTACGCCCGTGACGTAGGCGGAGCCGGAGGAATCGGCCGCTATGGCCAGCCCGGAATCGTTCGAGCCGCCGCCCAGAAGCGTGGAATAGACAAGGGCGTTTCCGACCGAATTTATCTCCATGACGAAGGCGTTTTCAGGCGGCGTAAGGCCCTGCACGGGATTTTTCAGCGGGAAGTCCGAGGAGGCGGTCTCTCCGGCAATGTACGCGTTTCCCATCGTGTCCGCCGCGATGCCGGTCCCGGAGTCCTGGGCGCTGCCCCCGAGGAAGGTCGAATAGAGCAGGCCGCCCGACTTGCTGAACTTGGAGACGAAGGCGTTTTTGCTCCCCGTCAGGGACTGTATGGGCATGATGACGGGGAAATCGGGCGAGGTCGTGCTGCCCGTTATGTACGCGGCCCCGGCCGAATCGAGTGCGATTGCCGCCGCCCCGTCGCTGGCGCCTCCGCCGAGAAAGGTGGAAAAAAGTATCGTCGCGCCGGGGTCAAGTTTTGTAAGGAAGGCGTTTTGCGCCCCGTGAAGGGCGGTTTGGTACGCGTTTACCGCCGGGAAATCCGGCGAGCTTGTGGACCCGGTCACGTATGCGTCGCCGGATGTGTCCACCGCCATGCCGGCCCCTTTGTCATTTGCTCCTCCGCCCAGGAGCACGGAGTATCCTAGCTGGGTCCCGCCGGTCAGTATCTTGGCGGCGAACGCGTCGTAGCCGGCCGGGACGGTCCGCACGGATTTAAGGAGCGGGAAATTGGGGGAATCGGTAAATCCCGTGATATAGATGTCGTTTAATCCATCGAGGGCGATGCCCCTGCCCTCGTCTTGGCTGCCGCCGCCGAAGAAGGTGGAATAAAGGATTTGGCTGCCGTCCGCGGAGAGCTTCGTCACGAACGCGTTCCTGCCGCCCTTGAGGACTGCCTGAAACGGCGAGACCGTCGGGAAATTGGTCGAACTGGTAAACCCCGTTATGTAAGCCTCACCGCTCGAATCCACGGCTATGGCGTAGCCGGCGTCATCGCTGCCGCCCCCTATGAAGGTCGAATAGACTATCTGCGGCGACGGCGATAAAGCGAGCTTCGTTATGAAGGCGTCGCCAAAGGCCGTCCCTCCGGAAAAAGACCCGGCCGGGTTTTTCACGGGGAAATCGGGTGAGAGGGTATATCCCGTCACGTAGATGTTGCCGTTTCCGTCCAGTGTGATCCCCTGTCCCTGGGCCACCGAGCTTCCGCCAAGAAAGGTTGAAAAGGCGAGCGTCGGGTCTACGACAAGGGTGCGGCCCCTGTCATAGGCGGCTATTTTAAAGCCCGCCCCGTCTTCCCCGATCTGGACGAATCCCCCCCTGATTACCCTGTCGCCTCTCTTTTGACGCTGATATATCCTCGGCTTGAGCATCAGAACCATGCCGGCCCCGGCGGAGACCACGAGATCGCCCTTGCGGTCGATGGATACCTTTGCCCCCGGGAAGAAAAGCCTGATATCGCCCGGGTCCGCGCCGGGCCTTAAAACGATATCGTAATTTAGCGCGTACTTCGGGCCTACCGGACCTGCGTCCGGGCCGATATCCTCCCGCGCCTCGCCAAATACGAAGCTGACCCCCGGATAAAGCCCCTCGTAGTCCAGCTTTTCATAGCGGGGGATTGAAGTGCGCCACTTCGAGGGATCGTTGCCGATGAAATAGTTGCTGCAACCGGCAAGCCGGTGAAGGCCCGCCAGCCTAACCTTTTTTCCGCGCGGGTTGCCGCGGCTGCCGCCGAAGGCCATCCTCACCAGGTGAAAACGGGACCTGCCCGGCAGGGCGATGGTGACGCCTTTTTTATCAAAAAGGGCGATATATCCGCCCCCTCTTGACGTATAGAGAGACCCGGCGGGCGCCTGGCCCCTGTTTTCCTCGAACCCGGACCAGAGGGCGGCCTCCAGCCGGGAGGCGGCGGTACGCGGACGTTTTTGCTGTGAAAATGTCTTCCGGGGCGACGCGCTTGCAGCCTGCGGCGAGGCGGCGCCCATCGGCAAGGCAAGAGAAAAAAGGAACGCAAGGACGCATCCCCCCGCCCGCGATATCCTCATTTCACCCCGGCAATGAATTTGTCGATAGTGATTGCCGGAATAGAGAGGAGCTGAACGCTTCCCCTTGCGCCAAGCTCCACGGACATCCGCAATATGGTTTCGTTGTCCGGGGCCTCGACTATGTTTAAAAAGTCGTACGGGCCCAGCAGCGCGAACTGCTCTTTAACCTTTACCCCCATGCCCTCAAGCTCCTTGTTGACCTCGAAGATTCTCTGCGGCTTGCTCTTTATCGTCCTTCTTCCCTCGTCGGTAAGCTTGCTCAGAATCACGTAGATGGCCATTCGGGGCCTCCTTTCGTCTGATTCAGCCCGGGAAATGATTTTTGCCATATCGGGCCTAATTCTTATTTACATTTAAAAGGAGCGGTTGTCAAACGGGATGCGGGATATGGGATATAATAGAAGGCAAAAAATAGGAGGCGATATGCCGTGCTCCTGGGAGTGATGTCCGATACCCATGACGATATGGAGTCGATTAAAAAAGCGGTGGATTTCTTTAACTCGAAGAAGGCGGGCATGGTGCTGCACGCCGGCGATCTTGTCTCGCCTTTTACGTTCGAGGCCCTGGACCTGCTCGATGCGGACTTTGCCGGCATCTTCGGCAACAACGACGGCGACAGGCTTCTTCTGAACCAGAAATCGGGCGGGAGGCTCTTTAACCAGCCGCACGTGATGGAGCTTGACGGCAGAAGGCTGGTGATGGTGCATGAACCCCGGGTGGTGGAGGAGCTTGCCGCCAGCGGCAGGTTCGACGCCGTGATCTACGGCCACCTGCATCAACAGGATGTCAGGAAGGTAAAAGACGGCGCGCTGATCCTAAGCCCCGGCAAGGTGGCGAGACTTCACAAGGGGGAATCCACGGTGGCCCTCCTGGACACAAGGACGATGGAGGCCGGTATTTTCAGGCTTTGATACGGCGGCCGCCACCTTTTTCAGGCCTTGTTTTCTGTATCCTGTGGAGATCGAGCCACGCGTCATCGGCCGGTACGGCGTCTATGAGAGAGCAACGGCCTTCCGCCGTCATGCTGACGGACAGCGACGGGGTGTCTTTCTTATCGCAATACCTGGCGCATATCGAGGCCGCCTGTCTGATAATATCGGAATAAATCGCATCCCCGGACAGTTTATCGATGGGGACGCCATCCGCGAGACCTGCGAGGTCTGCGAGACCTGTTATGAGGACCGTCGGGCTTCCGCAGCCTTGCGCCTTTAAAAGCGCCTCCCCCGGCGCGGCCAGGTTTTCTATCAGGTCGTTTTCCGCCTCGTTTCTTCCGGCGATCACCTTACTCGGCCCGACCCTGAAGTGCCTGCCCACCCGAAGCAGGCTCAACTGCCTGGTCGAGGGGTCCGGGTCATGGAGCAGAAGCTCTTTGAGCCTCCATGAATAGTTCGGCTCCGTAAGAAGGCATCCGCCAGCCGGGTTCGGGTAATCGGTAAGGCCGAATTCCTCGGCCAGTCTCATCTGTGGTTTCCGCCCCCTGCCGGCGATGTCCATGAGCCTTTCCCTGTCTATCAGCCCCTTTTCCTCGGCCAATGTGGGGGGCAGGAGCTTCGCGGAGAGCGGCCTCAATACCTTGCCCTTCAGGCCGGCCTCCCTGTCTATCAGGGGGAAAGTCTCCCTGC
>JAJYGJ010000188.1 GCA_021790695.1 Nitrospirota bacterium
GGAAACAACGGATGAAAAAGGGGTGGTGCATACCTATTTCGCCAATCGTTTCAGAGCGCCCCAGCGCAGGGACATCCATGAAAAACAGGCGGAGTTCTATTTCGATTACATGTTCAAGGCCGGAATCAAGGTCGGGCAGATACGCACAAGACTGGGTATCGGAGGGTTCGAGCATACGGGGCCCAGGTCCGCCTCCATGGGCTTGCTGCAAATTATCTGCGATTCAAGGCGCTGAGCCGGCAGTTTTCTCTTGAGGGAAGGCGCGAAACTCCCCGCCGCCTGCTGCTGCAAGACGAGATTGCACTTGGCGTGGATCTTCGCCTTGAGGTTCTGAAATACGATGCTCAGGGAGTAAAGAAAAGGCGTCTCGAACTGGTTTTTGTCCGACACCATGCCCCCGTATCCCCCGATGATGCCGTTTGCCAAAAGCAGGTTCACATCGCCCGGGAACGACTTGTGCGTTATGCACCTGAAATATTTCCCCCCCGTCTTCAAAAAAGAAAGTCGCTTCTCGATATCGGTTTCCGAGAAGATCACACGACATTTGGACCCGCAAATCCTTCGGATATTCAAGGAGACGCGGGGCAGGATACAATCGATGGCGCTCATCCACGAGATGCTCTATAAAACCGGCGATCTTTGGGGCCTGGATTTGAAAGATTATCTGGAACATCTTGCCCGGTCCGTTGTCGGCAGTTACACGGCGGCGAAGATAGGGCTGAATCCGGACCCGGATTCAGTTCCGGTCTCCCTGGATATAGCCATGCCCTGCGGATTGATACTGAATGAGCTGCTCTCTAATTCACTGAAGCACGCATTCCCCGCAGGGGGCGGAGAGATCGGTATTTCCTTGAGAACCAGGGGGAATCAGTTAGGGCCGGCCTGTTCAGATAATGGGGTTGGTTTTCCGGAAGGTTTTCAGATAGAACGAGCCAGTCCCTGGGAATGAAACTCGTGCACGGGCCCGTTAAACAACTTCTGGGCAGTCCGGAGATACTGAATGGGAAAGGGACGGGCGTGTTCATCCGGTTTGAGGCCGCCCCGGCCGGAATAAACGAATAAGTCCTGAACCGCGCCCCGGATCCGGCCATGCCGGTCTTACAGAAGATTTTTCATCTTGGTCCTCAACTGCTTGCGGCTTATGCCAAGGAGCCGGGCCGCCCTGGACTGGTTCCAGGCCTCCGTTTCCAGCGCCTTCGTGACCGTCCTTTTTTCGATCTCGTTTAAATTCATCGATTCCGTCTCCTGCGTCTCCTCCTTGTTCATGAGGACAAACTTCCGCGGAAGACACTCGAACGTCACGCGGTCGTAAGGACAGAAGATTACGGTCCTCTCTATCAGGTTTTCCAGCTCCCTGACGTTGCCCGGCCATTCGTAACCCTTGAGTATCTCCATGACCGCCGGGTCGAAACCCTTTATGTATTTTTTGTATTTCCTGCTGAAGTCCTCCAGGAAATGGGCCGCCAGAAGCTCGATGTCCTCCTGCCTTTCCCGGAGGGCGGGCATGTTTATGGTGATCACGTTCAGCCTGTAGAAGAGGTCGGCCCTGAATTCCCCGCGGGTCACCGATTCCTCAAGGTTGCTGTTCGTGGAGGCGATTATCCTCACGTCAACCCGTATCTTGTCCTTGCCGCCGACCTTCCGTATCTCCCTTTCCTGGAGGAACCGGAGGAGTTTCTTCTGGAGGGAGAAATCAAGGTCGCCCACCTCGTCGAAGAAGACCGTGCCGCCGCCGGCCATCTCGACCAGGCCCGTCTTTACGCCGAAGGCGCCCGTGAAAGCGCCCTTTTCGTGGCCGAACAGCTCGCTTTCCATGAGCTCGGAAGGGATTGTGGTGCAGTCTATCGGGATGAAGGGTTTGTCCGCCCGCATGGAGGTATAGTGCAGGGCCCTTGCGACAAGTTCTTTGCCTGTGCCGCTTTCCCCGAGTATGAGGACGCCCGCGTCCGTCTTGCTCACCCGGCGGATGACGGAGAAGACCTCCCTGATGGGGGCGCTTTTGCCTATTATGTTCAGGAATTGATTGCCGTCCGCCCGGCTGCGGCAGGATTCGTCGCGCTCGCAGAGCGCGCTCTTTACAATGGATTGGAGGGTGTTTAAGTCCACCGGCTTGGTCAGATAGGTGTATGCCCCTTTTTTCATCGCGTTCACGGCGGACTCTATTGTCCCGTACGCTGAAAGCAAAACGACGGGGATGCCGGAATTGCCTTTCTTTATCATCTCAAGGAAGGCCTCGCCGTTCATGCCCGGCAGTCTGTAATCCGTGATTACGAGGTCGAAATGCCCGTGCTCCATCCTTGAAAGGGCCTCCTCGGCGGTAAGCGACGTGCAAACGGAATGTTTTTCCTTCCTGAGGGCGGCCGACAGCACTTTCAGGGTATTGATTTCATCATCCACTATCAGTATATTTCCGGTCATCTCTTCACCGGCAGGCAGAGCGCGAACTTGCTGCCCCTTCCCTCCTCGCTTTCAAACAGGATGTCGCCGCCGTGCTCGTTTGCGATCTTTTTGCAGACCGAAAGCCCGATGCCCGCCCCCCGCGTCTTGGTCGTAAAAAAGGGATTGAAGATGTTTTTCATTATGTCCCCGCTTATGCCCCTGCCGTTGTCCTGTACGGAAAGGCGCACACTGCCGTTTGAGCCGCCGGTCTCAACCCGGATGACGCCTCCCGGGTTTACGGCGTCAAGCGCGTTGATGAGCAGGTTTATAAGCACCTGCTTTACCTGGCCGGGGTCCAGCCTGACCTCCGGCAGGGACCTGTCAAGGCCCGTCGCCAGGGAGACTTCCTTCTCCCTGAATTCCGCCTCGAGAAGGGCAATTGTCTCCGTCACCAGCCCGTTTAAATCGCAGCGCTGGAAATCAGGGCTCATGGGTTTGCCGAAATTAAGCAGCGCGGTCGAAAGCCGGCTTATCCGCAGGACCTCGGCGTTTATTATCCTGAGGAATTCGTTGATCAGGCTGCCGCTGAAATTTTTTCCGATGTACGAAGCGGCCCCGCTTATTGCGTTCAACGGGTTTTTTATCTCATGAGCAAGTGTCGCGGCGAGTTCCCCCGTGGCGGCCAGCCTGCTTAGCCTGTCTCTTTCCTTCGAGGACTGTTCCAGTTTCATGGACATATCGTTGAAGGCGTTGACAAGTTCCCCCAGTTCGTCATTTCCGGACATGTCAATCCTTTTTGAAAGCCCGTTGTCCGCCAGCCTGCCGACCCAGTCCGTAAGGCGAAGGATGGGGCGTATCAGGCCATCGACCAGGCGCAGGGCGAAGGCAAGCACCATGGCAAGCGTGGCCGCCATCAGGAAAAAAAGTATGATCTTTTTGCCCGCGAAATGAATCGGAACGGCATTTTCGTAAAACGTCACGACGCCGATGAACAGGAGGGGCACGGATAGAAGCATGCTGAAGGCGGCAAGGGCCTTGTAAAGGATGCTCTCCTTGAGCCGCAGGAGGTCTTCATGCCTGATGGTCAGAAGCAGGATGATAAATCCGGCGGGCCTTACAATGTGCCCGAATTTCCACATCTGCGCGCCTATGTTCACCGGGAAAAAAAGCATTATGGATGAGGCGCAGATCAAGGCGAAACCAAGCGCCGAATAAAGATGCCTCCTGATGCCGTGGCGATAGGACATCGCAATGAACAGCAGGCTCACTATGCCGGTGAGATATGAGACGAAGAGCCACATGAGCGGCCTGAAAACCTGAAACAGGGGAAACCTTGTATAAAGGCCCGGGACAAGGAAAAAAAACAGGGCCGGATACAACAGCGGCAAAAATCGCCAATTCGC
>JAJYGJ010000041.1:0-634 GCA_021790695.1 Nitrospirota bacterium
ATATGACGATGACAAAAACCCTCCCCTGGGCCGTGGCCCTGCATATCGTTTTTTTAGGCGCGTTGCTGGCCGCAGGGGGCGGGGCCTTATCTTACGGCGGCGCATCCGGGCGCGGGCTCATGATCGTGAGCCTGGCCGAAAACATAAGCCAGATGGCCGCCCCCCTTGCTAAGACAAATGAGACGAATGAGACGAATGCCTCGCGCCGGGAGATAACAAGACCCCTTCGGGAAACGGCCAAACCGGCTGCAAGGAAAGAGACAATCCCGCCCATTCATTCCAGGTCAATCGCACAGACGCAACCTGACGTAAAAACAAAAACAGTCGCGCAGCCGCCGGCCATCAGCGGGAAACCGCAAACCGGGGCCCTTCAGGCAAACCGTTCCCTGATCCCGTCCGCTCCATTTCCGAGAATGCAAACGTCCCCGCAAACGCGTATGCACCCGATGCCGATGCGAAGGGTGACGGTATGGAACCCGTGGACATGGATGGACTCCGGGTTTGAAAAAAAAGCGGCCTTTCTAACAGACGCGCGCAAAACCATCAGGGCCATGATAACGGGAGAAATGAAAAAAGCGGGCGGCGGCTTTGACGGGGAAGAGGCCGGCGTCATCATTTCATACGGCCCGGACGG
>JAJYGJ010000041.1:644-3777 GCA_021790695.1 Nitrospirota bacterium
AGTGTCCCCGGATTCCCGTGACGGACTCGATGCCCTTTTAAAAGGCGTAAACTGGGCCGCGGCCCCCCTGCCGTCCTCTTCCGGGCTTTCGATTAAAAAGCTCGCGTTAAATATAAAAGTGGAAAAAGGGGCCGTTTTTATCGAGGCGCAGGCGAAGTAGCGGCCGATTTCAAAAATTTGGGGAACCTATCAAGGTTCTATTCATAAATCAGATATCCCTCCGCCTTCCGCAGCCTCTTGCCCGTGCACCCCAGATCCTCCAGCCGCCGGATTTTCCCCTCCCGCCGCGCCGCGAGTATCAGCTTTACGGTCTCCGGCCCCAGGCCGGGCACCCTCAGCAGCTCCTCCCGGACCGAGGTGTTCAGCCGGACCGGAAAGCACTCGGGATGGGCCTCCGCCCAGGCCATTTTCGGGTCCTTGTCCAGCCGCAGGTTCCCGTCCGTTCCGAAGACCATCTCGTCTTTTTTGAAACCGTATCGCCTGGCCAGGAAGTCCGCCTGGTAGAGGCGGTGCTCCCGGAGGAAGACCTGGCCGGGGTCCGCCGCGGCGCGCCTCTCGCCCGGTATGCCGGGGGCCCCGGAGCCCTTCTGGTAGGCCGAAAAGTAGACTCGCCTGAAATTCATCCCCCCGTAGAGCCGGTAGACGTAGTCCATTATCTCCAGGTCCGTTTCGTCTCCCGCGCCGATTATGAATTGCGTGGTGCATTTCACGCGTGAAAACCTTGTCCCCCTTCCCGTGAGCCTGCCCATCAGCACGAGCGGCCGCATGATGTCCCTGTCCCAATCCTTCTTCCTCGAAAGGGCTGCGAAATGGAGCTTCCCCGGGGTCTCTATGTTGAGGGAGACGGCGCTTGCAAGGGAAAGAGAGTCCTCTATGGCGGCGTCGGAGGCGCCGGGTATGACCTTAAGATGGATATACCCCCTGAACCCGTATTTCCTCCTCAGGATGCGGGCGGCCCCGTTGATCCTCTCCATCGTGAAATCCGGACTCCCCATGACGGAGGAACTGAGGAAAACCCCGAAGGCCAGGCCGCGCCTGAGATAGTTGATGAACATCCCGGCCACCTCTTCCGGGGAGAGCGTGCAGCGCCTGAAATCGGCATCCGACCGGAGCGGGCAGTACTTGCAGTCATTGGAGCAGGCGTTTGAAATAAGGGTCTTCAAAAGGACGGTATGGCCGCCCCCCGGCAGGACAACGGGATAGAGCCATCTGCCCTCCGGCCCCCTTTTACGGTGCTCTTCCCGGCCTCCCCCGCACGCGCACGCCAGATCGTACCTGGAATCTCTGGAGAGCGCCCGCAGCTTATCGATTACATCCATAGGATATTATAAATGGCTGGCGAAGAAATTTTTGGTATCCCGGAAATTCGCCGGCATCGGCAACGAAAAAAAGCCAATGCCGCTCAAATCGCCGCTGATCGGTGGGATTAACCTTCCGAAAAACCGAAGAAGGATTCCGGCGACCCCGCCAAGGCGGGCAAGCCGGGACAGGCTCAGCCGGAATGGCAAACTAAGAATTTAAAACAGCTACCCCGCAGCAAGCTGCGGGGTGATTCAATTAATGAGCTATCGTAAGGAAGCATGTAATCCGCCTGGATTTCAAAAGAGCCTATGCCGACGAACTTGTCCGACGAATTTGTAAATCAATAATGGCTGTGTTTACATTTTTGGAGATCGCGGGACAAAGCTTTTTCTTTCAACGCGGCTGCTGAAAGACTGTTTTATGGAAGAACATCCGTTTTGGCCGTCATTCCCTCGAAAGCGGGAATCCAATTTTTTCAATGATTTATATTTAACGTGGATTCCCCGGTCAAGCCGGGGAATGACGGCCTGGGATTTTTTCAGCGGCCTTTTAAATCATAGGGTTGCACTCTGGCACGATTTTCTCATATTTGCGGCTAATGGAGGAGCCAGGATATGATGCTTAAACAAAAACTGGAAGCATTGGAAAAGTCCGAAATCCTCATGGCCCTGAAGGAAGCGCGCTGGGTCAAAGCCAGGGCGGCCAGGATGCTGGGCCTTTCCGAGCGGATGTTCAACTATAGGCTGAAGAAGTACGGCATCGGCATCAGAAAAGAGGTGATTGAGGAAAAGACAGGGCCGGAAAGGGGCCCTGAATCTATAAGCGGTCATTGACCGCCGTAATTTTACCAGGAGGAAAGATGAAGAAAGCATCGGGTGTCGTTGTCTTTATTTTAAGCCTCATACTGGTCTTTTTTGTGGGAATGTCCGCGGCTTGGGCGGACAACGCGGCAAAACCGGACGCGGCCGATCAGGTTAAACAGGAGCTTGGCCTGAGCGTCTATCTCCAGGGCGGCTACACGGCCAACCTGAGGGGAGCCGGCACAAACGACTGGAGGGTTTTTGACCACAGCGGAAACAGTTTCACGTTTGATCTGATGGAGCTTCAGTTCCTGAAGGCCCCGGCAATGGGCCACGTGGGCTACAAGGTAAAACTCTCAGCCGGCGAGACCGCGAAGTTCATACACTCGGCCGGCCTTGGCGCAAGCCAGGCGGACCTGCCTTTCGACCTTACCGAGGCCTATGTCGATTACATTGCGCCCGTGGGCAAGGGGCTGACGCTTGAGTTCGGGAAATTCGTCACGTTCACCGGCGAGGAAGTGATAGAGGCAAGCGGCAACTACAACTACTCCCGCTCCTTCCTCTTCAATTACGCCATACCCTTTACCCATACGGGATTGATGATAGGCTATCCGTTTTCGGGCGTGGTCTCGGCCAACGTTTACGTCCTCAACGGCTGGGATAACGAGACCGACAACAACACCGGCAAGACCTTCGGCCTGTCCACGACCGTCACGCCGTCTTCCAATTCGAGCCTGGTCTTCAATTTCCTTTACGGGCCGGAGGAAAACAACGACAACCACGACAACAGGTTCCTGTTCGACTGGGTAGGCTCTCTGAGCCCGGTGAAGAACCTGACCCTGGCCGTAAACACCGACTATGGTTATGAGAAAGGCAGCCCCTCAAACCCCAATGGTCTTAACGAGGACGCCAAATGGTACGGGGCGGCCGCCTATGTCAATTACACCTTTACCGACAAGGTAAGCGGCACGGTGAGGGCCGAGGAGCTTTGGGACCCGCAGGGCTTCAGGACCGGATTTGTCCAGAACCTG
>JAJYGJ010000166.1 GCA_021790695.1 Nitrospirota bacterium
ATTTTATGCCCTGCGGGCATAGAATGTATGGAATATGTGATTCATCAGGATTCGCTCGCTGGCCGCTCGCTACCCATTTCAGCCTCTTGCAGCCAGAAGCAATTTTGAGACAGGTTCTAATCACTTCAAAAAATCAAGCAGGGAGTTCGAGACGATACTGGCGGTGGATTGCCTTACGGCCTGCAGGATGGTCTGGTACTCCGCCAGCTTGGTGGTCGCACCGGCCAGGTCCGTGTCCTGGACGTCCGACAGGAGGGCCTGGGCGTTCGTCTGGTCCGTCATGTTCGCGCTTTCCTGGGTGGTAAGCCTGTTTTGCCTCGCGCCGATGTCCGCACTGACGCTTACGGCCTGGTTGGAGGCGTCGTCCAATGGCGTCAGGAGGGCGTTTACCTTCCGGGTGTCGCCGCTATTAAGGGCGTCGCCGAGTTCGTTTGCAAGCTGCATGAAATTGGAGAAGCTGAAACTCTCATTGACGTTTGCGCCGGAATTCACGATCTGGACGTTTATGGTCGTCGTGCCGTCGGCATTTGCGGTCGGCGTGTAAGTGACTGCCGTCCCGTCGGACCCGGTTGTGGTCACCGGGCCCGAAAGGGAATAGCTGAATGCGGCGCCTCCCGGCACGTTCACGGCAAGCTGCTGGGAATTGGATACCTGCGCGTTTATGATGTTGTTGTCTCCCTGGTACGCGTAGGTGGAGCCGTTGAAGGCGTCCGACCGGGTCTTGAAACCGGCGAATACGCTTTCCCCGGCCGCCGTTTTCGTGTTCGCATATCCCAGCAGTTCGTCTCTTATTGCGTAGGCCTGCTGGGCGAGCGCGGCCATGTCCGTGCCGCTCGTTGCGCCGTTTGCCCCCTGAAGCGCGATCTCCTTGGCGCTGTTCAGGGCGTCTACTGTAGATTGGACCGCCGTCGACGCGTCGCCAAGAAGGGCGCTGGCGTTGTCGATGCCGTTCTTGTAACGGCTGTCCTGGTCCAGCTCCAGGTTATAGTCCATGGCGTTTGTCGCGCCGATCACGTCGTCGGAGGTCTTGCTGAACTTCTTTCCGGAGGAAAGCTCATTCTGTATCTGGCTTATGTTGGAGATGTTCTGGTCCATGTAACCGGCAAGCTGGTCATATATCGAAAAGGTCCCCACTCTCATGGATTCATCCTCACATGTTAATCAGGGTCTGCAGGAGTTGTTGCGTTGTTTCTATCACCTTTGCCCCCGCCTGGTACGCCTGCTGGAACTTTATAAGGTCTATGGCCTGATCGTCCAGCGATACGCCGGATGTGGAGTCGCGCTGCTGATTGAGCTGATCGAGGAGGTTCTGGTTGAAGGTCTGGCTGTCGGAGGCGGCCTTGCTGAGGGTCCCCGTCGCAGCCACTATGCCCTGGTAATAGCCCATTAAGGTATCGCCGCCCAGGCCCGAAACCTGCCCGCCCTGGAGCATGTTCACCATGGCAAGCGCGTTCGAGTTGTCCCCGGGCGAGTTTGCGGTTTGGGCGGCGGCTATCTGGCTGCCGTCCGTGAGCGCGACGGAGAAATCGTTTACGGAATTTGCAGTGGGGCTTATGGAAAAGGTGTCTCCGGCGGCTGCGGCGCCCGATATCGTCGCGCTGATGCCGGGCATCAGCGTGATCGTCGTGCCGCCGGACGAATAGCTGCCGGCGGACCCCACCTGGCCGCCCGTCTGGCTGTCGTAGACGGAATACGTTAAATTAGAGCCGCTGCCGCCGATCTTTATCTCGTAATCGTCCAGCGTGAGCTGGCTTTCATCCGACACGGAGGCGGTTATGGATGCCTGGGAGTCCGCGGCCGTATAAAGCGACAATGGGGTGAAAAAGGGCTCGGAGGATGCGCTCGTCCCGTTCAGGTCGTATCCCTGCTCCTGAATCTTGTTTACCTGCTGGACGAGGGCCGCGACGAACCTCTTGAGGGGAACGATACCCTGGGTCTCGGCGTCGCTCCTGGCGGCAATCAGCCCGCCCAGCGAGCCCTTTTGCACGTTCGACGTTATGTTTATCCCGTTTAAGTAGAGCTGGTTGTCGCCGTTTGAGTCCGCCTTGACGGAAAGGGCATTGGTCTGGTCCCCGGACACCAGGTTTTGCATGCCGGAGATTATGGTCACCCGGCCGGTCGAGTCTTCATAATAACTGAAACCGATGTATTGCGAGAGCTGGGTCATGAGGTTGTCCCTCTGGTCCCTCAACTGTATGTCGCTGCCGTCGGTCGGGTTTGCCAGCTCACCTATCTGTTTGTTCACGTCCGCGATCTGGGAGGCCAGATTGTTCACCGTTGTCACGGTCTTTGCGATCTCGTTGTTGGTCTCGGTCACGGCCGCCTGCAAGGTGTTCTGCTTGTCCTGCGCCGCCCCCGCAAGGGCCTGCGCATCGCTTATAAGGACGGTCCTGGCGGAGGTGTCAGCCGGGTTGCCAGCCACCTGTTGCCAGGCGTCCACGAAATTATTGTAATAAGTGGCCAGCCCCGTGTCGCCCGTCTCGTTGAAGGCCTGTTCCACCTGGCCCAGGATGTTGCTGGAGGAGTCGGAACTACTCAGGCTTTGCTGCTGCTGATATATCTGCGACTGGAGATAGGAATCATACTGCCTCTGAACGCCGGAGACCGCCACGCCGCCGTAGTTTGCCGGGCCCGAGTTGGCCCCGCTTACGTTGATGTAGTCGACCGGCGCGAGGACGGTGGTCTCGGTGTCGTAGCCGGGGGTGTTGGCGTTCGCTATGTTGTTGCTCGCCGTAGCAATGGCCGCCTGGCTGGAATAAAGGGCCGAATCGGCGATATTCAGGATGCTGAAAAGCCCCATCTCAGGTCCCTCCCCCGGCCGGAGTGAAAACCGTCACGCATTCCGTCCGGCATTTCATGACCCGCCCGTTGTACTTCATCAGATGTTCCTTGAGACGGCCATGCCTTTTCCCGGTAAAAAACCTTTCGGGGCGTGGCCGCCAGCGGCGTGGCCGCCCAGGCCAAGGGTTTCAAGAGAGCCGTTTACAACCACCAGCGTCCGGTCGATGAGGATCCTGTTGAACTCGTTCAGCTCCGAGATGCTCTGAAGAAGGCAGATGAGTTGGCTGCGGAGCGTCAGGAAGGCCGCATCCCCGGTCTTCGCCTCAAGCTCCCTCAGGCTCAAAAGCCCTTCCCCCGCGCACCCGCCGGAAATTGGAAGCCCCTCAACGAGCCGGACCCTCTCCTGTTCCAGAAGCCGGAGCTTCAAAACGACAGTGTCTTTCCGTTTTGAAAGCTCCCGCACGCCCTCCCAGTCGAGATCCATAAGGCAGAGTCTTTCTTTCTGGAGGAGCTCAAGCAACTCCTTGTACTGCCCTACCTGCTGCTCCAGTATTTCCTTTATCTTTTCCGGCGTTGCGTCCATGTTTCCTCCCGGTCGCATCATACCTGTTTAAGTCATCTCGCTGATCATCTTTTCGGCTATATTTTCGGCGCTAACGGCGTATTGTCCCGTCTTCACGGACTGTGAGATCGCGGCCACCTTGTCCATTCTCATCTGCGGAAGCCGGTGCACGGCGTTCAAAAGCGACTGCATTTCCTTGCCCTTTCTTGAAATCTCTATGTTGTCGGACGGCCCTGCCCCGTTTGCCTTGCCGCCGCTGCCGGCAAAAGCGGTCTTCTTTACGCTTCCGGGGTCCAGGCCTTCCGGCGGCTTGTTGTTGTTTATTTTCACTCGTTACCTCCGGGGGTTTCGATTATTTTCCGCTATGCGCCCTTATTAGTATTTTATCGGGCACCGCCCGGCAAATCTTTAACATGTCAATTTTCCGTGAGACAGGTCACGGGGTCCGCGCATATTCCCGCCCTTACCGGGTATAATTGTCGGCATACAGATCATCCGGCGGCACAAGCCGCACCCTCCCGCTTCGTACCGATGTCCACTGGCCCCATCCCCCGCGCCTGTATATCCATGCGGCCGCTTCAATGTTCTTCCGCGGGTCAAGCAGATCAGTGACATTATTTATGATCCCGTTTCTTTCAAGCAGGTCCGCCCAATATCTGTCGTTTATCTGGAACAGCCCGTAATCCGTGCTCCCGTAAAAGGCATTGAAATGCACGGCACCGGGGTTTCCCGAGCTTTCGGCGGCGACGACCGTCATCGCATTGGAGGCCTGGCCGCCAAACGCGGCCCTTATCATGTCTTTTATTTTCCCCTCCGTCTTTCCACCTGCCGCCCCTTTGACCGGAACATGGGTGAGGCCGCCAGCGGCAGGGCCGCCAGCGGCGGGGCCGCCAGGGGCGGGGCCGCCAGGGGCGTTACGGGTCCCCGGCGCGGAGACCTCCGAAGGCAGGGTGGTATCAATTTTTTCATTTGTTTCAGAAGGCTTACTGGATGAATCTTCAGGTTTTTCTTTAGGTTTTTCGCGCTCAAGCTGTTTGATGATGACGTTTTCGAGGCCCATTCCCTGTTGGGCCCACAGATTGGCAAGCTGCATATCGAACATGCTCGAATAAGTCTGGCTGGCGAAATCCTTGTTATCGGCCATGGCCGTGGCATGCATCTCCTTTACCAGCTCGTATGCGAATACGGCCTCCAGCGATTTGGCCACCGCCTTCATGGCCTGGGGGGTGTCACCCTTGCCGATGTATTTATTCAGGGAGTCGGGGCTTATGGCGTCGTCCGTGTACACTTCCTGCCTAGATTATCTTAAGGGTTGCATGAAGCGCCCCTGCCGCCTTCAGCGCCTGGAGGATGGCTATAAGGTCCCTGGGGGTGACGCCGAGGGCGTTTAACGCGCTGACGACCTGGCCGAGCGAAGAGCCGGAAGTCTCCATGAGCCTGGCCTTCTGCTCATGCACGTTTACCGTCGTTTTGGGGACGACCACGGTCTGGGAGCCTTTGGGCCCGAACGGGGCAGGCTGAGAGACGCCGTATCTGGTCTTTATCTCTATCGTCAGGTTTCCGTGGGCGATGGCGCATGGAGATATGCTGACGTTCTGCCCTATTATTACCGTCCCCGTCCTCTCATTAATCACGACGCTTGCGGGCGTGTCGGTCGCGACATCCATGCCGCCTATGAGGCTTACAAAGTCCACGATGTTGCCGGCGTAGATGGCCGGGATATTGACCTCCACGCTTGCGGGGTCCGGGGCGGTTGCGCAGCCCGGCCCGAAGTCCCTGTTTATCCTCTGCGCAATGCCCCAGGCGGTTGAAAAATCGGGGTCGTCGAGGAAGAGCTTTATGGTCCGGCCATTGCCCAGCGTGAAGGGCAGGGTTTTCTGGATTATGCCGCCCTGCGGCACCCTTCCGGCCGTGGGATGGTTCTTGGTTACGGATGTGCCCCCGCCGCCTCCGACGAAACCGCCGATCGATATGGGCCCCTGGGCCAGGGCGTATATCGTGCCGTCCGGACCGTGAAGGGGCGTTAAAAGCAGCGTGCCGCCTTGCAGGTTCTTGGCGTCGGCAAGGGCCGAGACCGTTACGTCGATCTTCATCCCGGCCTTCGGAAAGGGGGGCAGAGTGGCCGTCACCATAACGGCGGCGGTATCCTTCGCCCTTATGTCGGACGGCGAAACCGTGAGCCCCATCCTCTCGAGCACATTGGCTATCGCCTCCATCGTGGCGTTTCCCGTGTCGCCCGATCCGTCCAGGCCCACGGCAAGCCCGTAGCCCACCACCTGGTTTTCCGTCATCCCCTGAAACTGCGCTATGTCCTTTATGCGTTCCGCCCGCGCCGGCAGGGGGACCGCCGCGAGAAGCAGCCAGGCCAGCAGACTGATAAAAATAATTTTTCCTTTTCTTTCAAGCCGCATTGTCATCCCTAAAAAGGCCATACCTTCTGGAGGAACCTTCCAAGCCAGCCCGGGCCCTGCTCTTCCTGGACGACCCCCTCGCCCACAAAATAGACCTTTTCGTCCGTTATGCGGGTGCTGGGTATCGTATTGTCGGAAGCGATATCGTAGGGCCTTGCCATCCCCTGGAAGATGAGCAACTGCTTCTCGTTGTTTATGGTGATCTCTTTTCTTGCCTCCAGCACGAGGTTGCCGTTGGGCATCACCTGGACGACCTTGGCGGTTATCGTGCCCACGAGGGTGCCGGTCCTGTCGGTCGTGCCGGAGCCCTTGAAGCTGTTCGTCATGGAGCCGGAAGCGCTCGGGGAAAACGTATTGCCCCTGCCGTAGAGGTTGCTTAGGCCGAGGTCCAGGGGAGCGCCGAAGAGGCCGGTCACGCTCGCGTCGAGGCTTGATTTCCTGGACGCATCCGTGTCCGCCGTCCCGGAGCCCGTTATGTTTTCCAGCACGTCGATGGTAACGAGGTCATTGAGCCTCTTGGCGCGGAGGTCCTCGTAAAGGCTCGCCTGCCGGGCCATCCAGATTGAGTTGTTCGGGTAAGTCCGCGCCGGCGCGGTGTACGGCTCATGATAGACGTACTTGGGCGGCGGCGGCGGAAGTTTGGGCGTAAACGCGCACGATGCAACCAGGATGGAGCAGAAAAGGACGCCGGAACAAAGGGCCCTTGCCGGCATTGAATTCCGGATGTTCACGGCCGCTCCCCCGCCTGTATGCGGACCGTGTCTTCATCGGCCAGAAGCCCCCAAAGCAATTTTTTTGAGGAAACATTCATTACTTCCGCGTATGATCCCACACGGGCATCCCTTTGGATCCTGCCGACGGTGGTTATCATGAAAGACGGGGTCTCCACGACTATATTGACCTTCCGGCCCCGTCTGACAAGCGGACAGGAACTGACCATCTCCTTCTCTATCGTCACTCCCGGCCCTACCGAGCGGGTGAGCTGGCTGCCGACAAGGGCGGATTCGTCGCTGAAATAGCCTTCCTCCAGGCCGGAGACGTCTTCGGGCGCCCGGTAAACGTCATCGGGCCCGATAATGGAGCCCTCTGTAAGGAGCCTCCTGGCCTTGATAACATCGGCATAGGCTGTAACCTCCGCAGTCGCCTTTATTTCGCGGCCGCCGGCAAAGCCCAGATCGAAGACCGTCTCGCCGGGCGGACCCTTCACTATGCCTATGTCCGTGGGCAACCCCCTTATTCCCGATGAACTTCCCGATGAACCGGCTTCCGGTTTTTGGCTCAGCTTAAGGCCGCTGATACGGACGTCCCGCCAGTGATACCGTCCCTCGACATAAGCCTTCAGCACCGCGCTCAGGGCAGCGTTGGCATCCCGGGCGAGCGCGGCGGCCGGGAAAAGGGCGGCCACCAGGAAGATCGTTATCGCGAACGCGGCCTTTTTCATCTTTATTAAGCGCCGGCCTTCATGTTATTGGCCATCTGCCACATCTCATCCGAGGCCTGGACCGCCTTGGAATCTATCTCGTAGGCCCTCTCGCTGGCTATCATGTTGACCATCTCCTGGACCACGTTGACGTTGCTCATCTCCACGTATCCCTGCTGGACCGTGCCCATGCCGTCCTGGGAGGGGTCCGCGAGGATGGGGTCGCCGGAGGAGCCGGTATTGGTGAAAAGTCCGTTGCCCAGCGCCTGGAGCCCCCCCTCGTTCGTGAATTTCGCAAGCTGTATCTGTCCGACGTCGACCGGCGTGGTGCTTCCGGCCTGCACTACCGAGACCTTCCCGTCATAGCCGATGGATATCTGGGTGGTATTGGTCGGTATCGTGATGGCGGGCTGGATCGGGTAGCCGTCAGAATTCACGATATCGCCGTTATTGTCCAGCTTGAAGGCGCCGGCCCTGGTATAGGCGATGCTGCCGTCCGGCATGGTGACCTGAAAGAGGCCGTCTCCCTGGATTGCGAGGTCCAGGCTATTGCCCGTGTGCACCAGGTCGCCCTGCTGGAACATCTTTTCAACAGCGGCGGGTTTCACGCCGAGACCTATCTGGATGCCGGTCGGCATCTGCGTCTTGTCGGACGAGTATGCGCCCGGCGCGCTCATGTCCTCGTAAATGAGGTCCTCGAAATCCGCCACGCTTTTCTTGAAACCCGTTGTATTGACGTTCGCGAGGTTGTTGGCGATGACGTCGATGCTCAATTTCTGCGCCTCCATGCCGGTGGAGGCGATCATCAATGACTTTAACATCCCGCGAGTCCTCCTTCTTCAGCCATGCCCTGTTTAGATGTTTGCCATGTCGTTTATCACTTTATCCGAGGCCTGGTCGAAGGTCTGTATAGTCTTCTGGTAGGTCTCGAATTCCCTCAAGGCGTCTATCAGCCTCACCATCTCCTTTATGACATCCACATTGGAGGACTCGAGATAACCCTCCTTTACGCTGGCCTTGGTCTTGACCACGGCGCCCTTGTAATAGAAGATGCCGGACCCCATCTTCACAAACCCCGCGCCAGCCGGGAAATCGACGAGCTTTAGGCTGTCCACACGATTGCCGTCAACGTATATGCCGCCTTCCGCGTCTATCTTTATCGACGCGTGCTCCTTCGGCAGTTTTATGGGCCCTTTATCACCCAAGACCTTTATCTCGTTGGCGGTCGTCAAAAAACCGTCATCCGTCAGTTTTAAATCACCCCTCCTCGTGTAACGGTTCCCATCGAGGGCTATGAAACCCGGCCCCTCGATGCACAAATCAAGCGAGTTTGCGGTCTTCATGACCTCGCCCTCGGAAAAATCGGTATTCTTGGCGGACAACGCGCTCATGTCCCGCTCCTCCTGTTCAAGCCCCGTGGCAGGCGGGTTTATAAGGTAATCCTTGAAAGACAGGCTCTCCCTTTTAAAGCCCGGGGTGTTCGCGTTTGCGAGATTATCGGATATGGCATCCAGTTGAAGCTGTTTCAGAACGGCCCCTGAGAGCGCCAGATAAATTCCTTTTTCCATGCCATGATAAAAAGCAATTTCAATGCCAGCTTCGCACTAATCCTGCGGGGCTCGAAAGAGGCCGTTAAAACGGTCGTTTATACGGATAATGAAAGGACATCCTTTTTATTTGGCAATGGGAAAACTTTTCCGGCCCGGCAAATTTTTGCCTCTTCGTCTTGAATCAAAATTGGTTTCTGAAACTAAAGAGTGAGGAAATCGTGCCAGACATGAGGGATGTCTTTCCGGCGAAAATGCTTTCCTTTACAATTTGTCGAATTTTTTTACATTATTTTATCCTTTTAAATGGCTTTCAAAAAAAATTACATTTAAAATCAAATAGTTATATTTTGGCATGATGGTTGCATAACTTCCCGCAAGGAGTTTAGGAGTGACTTTAAAGGGAATTTCCTGGCAAAACAAAAAATCTGCAATAAATATATTGCAGCAAGATTTCGGAAAGGGGTGACTGGAATGAAAAATCGAATTGGTCTCGCGGTGACTATCCTGTTTCTCCTGTCGATAGTGCTCGTGGGGATGTTTAATAACAGCGCCCTGGCGGATACGATCTATACCTTGAGCGTTCCCAACACCGCTCTTTCTGTCTACCCCGGGCCGTATGCGAGTGTTGACATTGGTTTTATAGGCCCCATAACGGCGAATGTCACGTTTACGGGGCTAACGCATACGCCCTACATATACCTTCTGGGTGGAGAAAATGCCGCGGACCTGAACGTGAATGCAACAAGCTTTTCTGTTACCGGCGAACCATCCTCATTCACTGTGGGTTCCGGCGAAGTGGATGGATTTGGCAACTTCAATCTCACGCTCAAAAACACAGACGGCTACACTGACGCCGTTAATTCCTTATCATTCATTTTGACAAACACGTCAGGCACATGGAGCGATTCATCGAATGTGCTTAAGCTAAACAGTAACAACGCGGAGGCTGCCGCACATATCTTTGTTACAGAAAGCGGTCTGGGTTCTGCCTTGGCCACAGGTTATGCCTCCAACAGCGGCGCTAAAGAAGTTCCGGAGCCGGGCACTCTATTGCTGCTTGGGATCGGTCTGGCCCTCGCAGGCACCCTGTCTTTCGTCCGCAGGAAACGGGCGGACTGCTGATCCGGACAAAAACACCTTAAACCAAAGAGGAAGCCCGGAGGGGGCCAAACAGCCACTCCGGGCTTCCCTTTTTTAAAAACTTTAAAAAGGCTTCCGGAAAAGCTTATGCCTTTTTAACTTTTCCCTGCCCTCGCGCGCAATTTTTTATAAGGTTCCGCGTGTCCACGATTAGCTTCGAATGTTCCAGGATGAACTCCGGGTCGTAAGCCGAGTGGTCCGTCGCGATGAGCACGCAATCGTAGGAACCGAGGGTCTCGGCGGTAAGGGGGACGGAGGATTTTTCAACCCTGAAGTGCCTCATCCTGGGGGCCGACGGGATGAACGGGTCATTATAATCGACGATTGCCCCTTTTTCCTCCAGTATCTCTATGAGCTTGAACGAGGGCGATTCCCGCGGGTCGTCGACGTCTTTTTTATAAGCCAGTCCAAGGACAAGTATCCTAGCGCCTTTCAGGCATTTCCCGTATCCGTTCAGCGCCTCGGATGTCCTCTGGACCACATTGTAGGGCATTGCCGAGTTTATCTCTCCGGCAAGCTCTATGAATTTTGTCGGGCTGTCGTATTCCCTGGCCTTCCAGGTGAGATAAAACGGGTCTATGGGGATGCAGTGCCCGCCCAGGCCGGGCCCGGGGTAGAAGGCCTGAAAGCCGAACGGTTTCGTTTTGGACGCCTCTATTACCTCCCAGATATCTATCCCCATCTTCTCGAAAAGTATTTTCAACTCGTTAACAAGCGCAATGTTCACCGACCTGTAAATGTTTTCAAGGAGTTTTGCCGCCTCCGCGGCCCTGGTGGACGACACAGGCACCGTCCTGGCCACAATACGGTCGTAAAGGGCCTTGGCCGTCTCGAGACACTCTTTCGTATAGCCACCAACCACTTTAGGAATGGTCCCGGTCGAAAAATCCTTGTTATTGGGGTCCTCGCGCTCCGGGGAGTAGGCGAGGAGGAAATCGGCTCCGGCCTTCAATCCCGACTGCTCCAGGATCGCCCTCATGTCTTCGTCAGTCGTCCCGGGATACGTGGTCGATTCGAGGACAATGAGCTGCCCCCGCCTCAGGCGCTTCGCTATGGCGCCGGCCGTATTGAAGACATAGGACATGTCAGGTTCCCGGTTCCTGTTCAGCGGGGTGGGCACGCAGATAACGATGCAGTCCATATCGGAAAGGCCGGAAAAATCGGCGGACGGGGTAAAGGACTTGCACTGCCTTATCTTTTCGGCATCGATATGCTTTATATAGCTTTTCCCCTGCTTCAGTAATTCTATCTTCACCGGGTCGATGTCGAAACCAGTCACCTCAAAGCCGGCCCTTGAGAACTCGAAGACGAGCGGCAGGCCGACGTAGCCAAGCCCGATGACGCCTATCCTAGCCTTTCCGGACCGTATTTTCTCAATTAATTCCATTAATTTCTCCTTTGGGCGACACCGCCTTTTTTTCGTCAGGTTCGGAGGACGGGTTATTGATGCCGTGTTTTTTCATGAGGTCGTAGAGGGTGGGCCTGCTTACCCCGAGTTCCGAAGCGGTCCTTGCGATGTTGCCCCGGAACCTTCCGATTGCCGAGGCGATAATGTGCCTCTCTATGGAGTTTTTCGCCTCCCTCAGGGTCATGCCGTTCCAGTTGGAAGGCACCTGGGGAATGTCTTCTTCGGCAAGTCCCAGGTCGCTGATTGCGAGGACCGGAGACTCCGCCATGATGACTGCCCTCTGCAGCCTGTTTTCAAGCTCCCTTACGTTGCCGGGCCAGCTATAGGATCTCACGAATTCCCGGGCCGGGGCGGAGAGCCCCTTTATCTTTTTGCTCAACGTCTCTCCGAACCTCATTAAAAAGAGGTTCGTCAGCAGAAGGATGTCGTCTTCGCGCTCTCTCAGGGGCGGAAGCGTTATGTTTATGACCCCTATCCTGTAGTAAAGGTCCTCCCTGAAGGAGCCGTCGCTTATGGCCTTCGCCATGTCTATGTTCGTTGCGGCCAGTATCCTTGCGTCCACATGGATGTCTTCCCTTCCCCCTATGCGCTGTATCGTCCGGTCCTGAAGGAACCTGAGGAGTTTCACCTGGAGGTTCGTGGGCAGTTCCCCGATTTCGTCCAGAAAAAGGGTGCCCTTCGAGGCAAACTCCACTTTTCCCATCGTCTGGGAGTGGGCCCCGGTATAGGCCCCCTTTTCATACCCGAAAAACTCGGACTCGAGCAGGTTTTCGGGTATGGCCCCGCAATTGATGGAGACGAAGGGCCCGTCCTTTCTGAGGCTCATCGCGTGTATGGCCCTGGCCACCAGTTCCTTGCCGGTCCCGCTTTCCCCCATGATGAGAACGGAGACATCGGAGGACCCGATCTTCCGGATGGTGGAAAAGACCCTTTGCATGGCCTCGCACTGGCCGGCCATGCCGAATGACTCCATACCGGCAAGACCCAGCCCGCTATGCAGGTCCCTGTTTTCCTGCTCTATGCGATATAAGTGCAGCGCCCTGTTGATGATCACCTTCAATTCCTGCAGGTCAACGGGCTTCTCATAGTAATCGTAGGCGCCCGCCTGAATGGCCTTCAGGGCGTTCTCGCGCTGGCCGTTTCCGGTGATGACGATGACCTTCGTGAGCGGGGATTCCCTGATGATCGCCGACAATACGGAAAGACCCTCTTCCACCCCGTCCTCATGCGGAGGCAACCCCAGATCCAGCGTTACTGCCTTAGGGGCGTGCTTTTTAAAGAGGGAAACAGCCTCACCCGCGTTAGCCGCAAGGACAATGGAGTATTCCGGACTCAAACCCCATTTGAGCTGAAGCCTGATTTCGTCGCTGTCATCGACGATCATTATTTTTTCCATCAATCAATCACCCCCCACAAGTTTAACACTATCCGGTCCCGCGCCCTCCGGTTCCGCAACCGTCCCGCAGCCCGGGCCCGTTATTTCCATTTTATCCCTCTGAATATCGCCTGCCTGTTTATCCTTTCCCTGTACTTTTCCACTGTCCCGAACATACCTTCCAGGACTTCATCCGTCAGATAATTGGGCGCGAGGCCGAGATCGAGCAGTCCGGTATAGGCGGGATTATAATAATGCTCCTCTTTTTCCACCCTGGGATTTTCGATATGCTGAAGTTTTACATTGTATCCAAGCCGGTCGCCCGCCGTCTTGACGCGGCCGGAAAGTTCATTCACGGAAAAAAGCTCGGTCACCTGGTTAAAAACCCTCAGCTCGCCCGGGCCCGCGGGGCGCATTGCGGAAAGATAGACGCACTGCATCGTGTCCCTGATGTTCAGGTAACCACGCACCTGCCCGCCCCCGCCGTATATCGTGAGCGGATGTCCCGCCACGGCCTGGACTATAAAACGGTTCAGCACCGTGCCGAAGACCTCGTCATAATTGAAGTGCGGCAGGAGCCCGTCGTCCAGGCCGCTCTCTTCAGTCGATATGCCGTAGACCGGCCCCTGCATCAGGTCCGTGACCTTTAACCCCCAGGTGCGCACATAAAACCAGAGCAGGTCCGTGTCCTGTATCTTCGTGGTATGGTACAGGGAGCCCGCCTGCCTTGGAAAAAGAAATTTTTCTTTTCTGCCCTTATGCTCTATTTCTATCCAGCCCTCCTCGATGTCGATATCCGGAGTGCCGTATTCCCCCATGGTGCCCAGCTTGATGATGTGGCAGGCGGGGTTTGTCTCCCTGACCGCGTAGGCGACGTTGAGCGTGCCAAGAAGATTGTTTTGCACCGTAAAGGCCGCATTGTCCCTGCTCATCATCGAATAAGGGGCTGAGGGCTGTTCCGCGTAGTGGACGACCGTATCGGGCCCGTATTGCCTGAAAATGGAAAGGAGGAAACCATAATCCGTAATGTCGCCTATGTGGACATCGATCTTACTGCCGCTCTTCGCCTCCCAGAGCCTTGCGCGCTCCGGCAGCCCGGGGACGGGGACCAGCGATTCCAAGCCCTGCGCCTTCAAGGCTTCCCTGCGGAAATAGTTGTCAACGGCCGCGACCCGGTGCCCCCTTTGCGAGAAATACATGCAGGTGGCCCAGCCCAGGTAACCATCGGCGCCCAAAACAAGTACCGTCATGCGGACTTTTCCTCCGATCTCCTTACGTCCTGGCCGGTCTCGCCGGCTGACATCGATATTATAGAATTTTTATCATACGGCCGCCATTGATCTTACATACGGGGGCGCAATGCTCCTGAAATATCCGCCTGGAAAGCCTTACAGTTTGTCGGATTATTTTACATCTATCTTTTATTTTACAAGCCGGTCCTGGTTAAATATCCTGTAAAATAAATGGCTTTTATTTTTGGCATGATGCTTGCTTAATACATTACGTCAAAACAAAGGGCATTCAACATAAAAACAGATACGAAGAAAGGAGAAAGAAAATGAAAAAGTTTTTTGTAGTAATGGTTTCCTTCGTCTTTGTCTTGCTGGCGCAGGCGCAGTTCGCCCACGCCACTCCGACGCTCGTATTGTACGACACTGCAACTGGCGCAACAGGTACGGGTATCAGCAATCCCAATGGCACCGCGTTTTTTGATGGGAACATAGGAGGAAACTGGACCGTTGTTCTCACCACGGGGAGTACATATACAGCGCTGGGTTCTGCTACAGATCCAAACATGGACTTGTCTGTTACCAGCGCAAAGTACACCGGGACAGCGCCCACCACGCTTGACATACTTTTTTACGATAATGGTTACACTTACAGCGGCGGATTCACATCGACGGCCAAGGTGACAGATTTTGCCGATATGGCTCTCGGCAGCTATGTCGATTTCTCAACGGGTTATACTTCTACTCCTGGCCTCCCCCCTACCGGGGTCACAGTAATTGATACCACCGGCAACTTATACGCACCAATTATTCCCGACACCACCGTATCTGGCATCGGGACCCTCGTCCCAACGGACTATTTTGGGGAGCTGGACCAAATTTATGCCGCGGGCCCCAGTTACGCCGCGAGCCTGGATTACCATACCGAAGTCCCCGAGCCGGGTACTTTCCTTCTTCTCGGCCTCGGCCTTCTGGCCTTTGCGATAGTCGGCAGCAAGCTTGCCAAACAAAACGCCTAGAACCCGAACCGATTATTATTCAAAAGGGGGCGCAAGCCCCCTTTTTTTTTACAGTTTCCCAGATTGTCTTACAGCTATACTTCCTTCCACTCACAGGCTTTAAAAAATTGCCTGAAAATCAGATAGTTCAGCTCCGTCATGATGATTGTTTCCATTATTGGGAAGAATTTATGCTCTTTTTGCTTCTCCCCGCCGCTGTCCGGCCTTTTATCAGGTCCCTCGTGTCAGCAATAAGCCTGGAATGATTCAGGATGAGGTCCGGAGATTCCGCAATGATAACGGCCCTCTTGCACCCTGTTTTCAAGCTCCCTTATGTTATCGGTTATGGGATTCCAGGAACCCGCGGGCTAACACGCTCAGTCCTTGTTATTCTTTTTTTGAGCAGTGTCACCTAAAACTTCAGGGCCGTGTTTTCTGAAAAGAGAACGCGCGTCAAGCGGGTTTGATGCGGGGATGATGGCTTAAGGGCCCGTATCCCGGCCGTCCGGGGGGAGGCGTGACGTCCAGAGGTAAACGGACCATGAAGGTCGAGCCCGCGCCTTCCCTGCTCTCCACCTCTATCCGCCCCCCGTGGGACTCGACGATCTGTTTGCATTGATAGAGCCCTATGCCGAGGCCTTTCGTCTTTGTGGTCCTGAAAGGCTTGAATATCCCATTTCGGAGAAAGTCGTCCGTCATCCCGCAGCCGCTGTCCCTTGTCATGATGGAGGCGAATCCGTCATCCGTCCCCGTCGTGATGGTGATCGTCCCTTCACCGGCGATTGCCTCAACGGAATTCAAAAGCAGATTTAATATTACCTTCTTGATCTCCTCCCGGTCTATCATGGCGATGGCACGGCCCCCCCCGCAGGTTATGGCGACCCTGTTGGTCGTCCTTGAGATTTCCTTCGCGGTCTCCTGCGCCAGCTCGTAAAGGTCCACCGGCTCCGGCCTCAAGGCCTGCATTTCCCCCTTCAGCTTCAACCGCCTCACGAGAGCGAGCATCCTGGCCAGCGTATTCTGGACGGTGGTGATCATGTCCTCCTGGAAGGCGGGATCGGAGATATGGCGCCTGGCGTTTTCAACCATCAGCGACAGGGAAGACGTCATATTCTTGAGGTCGTGTACGACAAAGGAAGACATCTTCGCCATCGCGGCGACCTCTCTCGTCTGCGAAAGCTCGTCTGAAAGCCCGAAAATCCGCAGCGCCACGGACGCCTGTTTCGCAAGACTCTTCATGATGTCGAAATCCTCGTATATGAGTTTTTCGAAAGAAAGCTGTCTGCCCAGCAAAATGAACCCCATAAGCTCGTTTCCCGCGGCAAGGGGCACGACCAGGCAGGCTCCCGCGCGGCTGAAGAATGAGGCCTCCCCGGCCGTCAGCGCGCATTCTCCATCCGCCGGATTGAGGACCCTCTGTTTTTCCAGGAAGTAGGAGACCAGGCCCGGGGAAAGACCGGTTTCCTCCACTTCGGCCGGCATGTAACGGTTGCTGGAAAGCACATATGCGTTTCGTTCCCTGCTCCAGAGGTAAAGCGCTGCGCCCCTGAGGCCGAAGACGTCCGCGAACGCCGCAAGGATCGCATCCTCCAGTTCCCCGATGGTCCCGCAGCCGGCCAGACTGTCGGTAAACGAAAGCCAGACGTCACGGTAGTCGTGTTTCCGGGCGAAAAAATTCTTGTTTACGAAGACCTTCACTTCCCTTCTGAACTGGGCGGACAAAAGAAGGATGACCGTAAAAATCCCGGCGGCAAACAGGATAAAGGCATAGAGGCCGCTTCCGAAGGATATGCCGAGATATCTTATCCCCACGCCTATCAGGCCCAGGCTTATAAGATAGCCCCCCACCAGAAAGGCGGCCACGGAGCGGTAGAGGATGTACCTTGAAACCCTAACGCCGGCGGCCCCGCCCCGGAAAACCCGGGAATAAAGTATCAGGACCGTGGAGAGGATGATTACGCCGGATTTTACCGGCAGGAGGCCGGTGTTTATCGACCGGTAGAGGAGGCCCTGGCTGTAATAAAAAATAAAGTCAATGAAAATGGCCGCGTATCCGATAACCTCGAATTTGATCCTCCATTTATCCATGCCGTATACGGCCCTGAACATCGCCTCCAGGCTGAATACGGAAATCACACAGTAAATAAGTATGCCCAGGTAGAACCAGTAGCCCGCGGCCCCCAGGGGGACCATGCCGCCCGGCGCGCGCACCGGGAAAAAATACCACGCCGGCAGAAGGGCCGCGCCCGCCGGAAAGACGAGCGTAAAGGCGGCCAGCGCCTTTATGGATGTGGGCAGTGCGCGAAAGGGCCTTTCGCGCCCCAGGGAAAGGCCCAGCAGCAGCGCCGCCGCCGGCAGGAGCGATTCCAGAAACAAATCGGGCGTCACTAAAAGCCCCCGGCCGCCGGCAAACAGGTTCTGCGCCTCGATCAGCGAAAAAACGGCAACCGGCAACGAGAGGAACTTGTTGCTTTTCCCGGCCAGTATATGGGCGCAGAGCGCCAGAAGAAGCAGCGAAGCGACCCCTGACAGTATCAGCTCAAACATGTCCGCCCATCCCCTTTTCCAAGGCTACCTGAGATTGAAGAATACCAAATTGTGTCATAGCAAATAAACAAATTTTGTCATCCTCCATTCGTGACAGGTGCATTTCCGTGACGCCGGTTACAGGCTGCGCATCAAATCGGCCATATGCATACGGCATGCTTTTTGCCATTACCCATTCGCAATGAAACGGCAGAGGATACGGATATCTTTAAGCGCGGGGACTACGATTT
>JAJYGJ010000135.1 GCA_021790695.1 Nitrospirota bacterium
AGGTTCGATCTGCCCCTTGCGGTATACAACGTGAGCGGCGAATATGCCATGATACATGCGGCGGCCGCGGCGGGAGGGCTCGACTTCGCGGCAGTCATGCAGGAGGCGCTTGTATCGTGCAAGAGGGCGGGCGCGCACATGATAATATCATACTTCGCGAAAGATGCCGCGCGCGGCCTCCACAAGGCGTCATATCCGTGGCGCGCCGCTGACCCATTGCCGGCAGAGGAGGTCGACGCACCGTCCCTCGACGGCAACGGCCGCGGCATATCCCCGCTCAACGCGGAGGTCTGTAAGTGACCACGGGGCGTCCCTGTCCGTCTCGCAGGGGGCCGGGTCCTCCGCAAGCCCGGTCCCCCGTGCCTTAAGGTACGCCTCTTTTCTCGTCCATAACATGAAAAAGGCCTTTTGCCGCTTATGCCGCGGGCATTTCTTCAGCATGCTGTTGTCCTGCCGCGACAGGAATTGGCGGGCGATGTCCCCGGCCTCGACGCGGCGACGCATATATTCGATATCCACTCCTATCTTCCGCTCAAGCGCCACCGCGCACAGGGCCAGGCCATGGGAATGAGAGACGCTGAAACGGGGCATTTCCCGGGCGTCTCCGGCAAGCTCCGGCTTTCCGAACGGTCCGTAGCGGAAACGGATTTTTTCCGGCTTCGTATTCAGATACCCCGCCAGGATGCCCCTGAGCACTCCCCTGGCAACGATATAATGGTCCCTGTCTGACGGAAAACGGAAACGCGCGGCCCTTTCCAATTCATCGGCTGAAAGGCCCTGTCGCAGCGTCTCCGCCGTCGCATCCGGCATTTCCAGGGAGACGCGCCATATATGGGCCTCGCCTTTTTTTAACTCCAAACCATCATCGGCCGCGGCAATCCGCGGAGTGAAAAAATCCCCTCCCGCGATGGTCCTTCCCGGCATCACGGTTCTATCCGCCTTTCAGCGCCGTATTCGTCAAGGTAACCGCTCAACCGGCTGGTCCATATGCCCGCGTAGGGCTCATTCATCATGGTATGATGCACCGTTCCGATTACCTCGTGGACGTATGTCCCCCCGGCTCCGAGCCTGCCCCAATCCGCATCGCGCCTGTTCTCTCTCAAAAACACGACCGCCCTGCCGGGATACGCGCCGGGGGCATATCGGCCGGCTGTATGCAGGCGATAGAAATCCCGGAAGCGCCGCGGGACTGAATATCCGAGAGAAATAAAGGCGCGGCAGAAAAAGAAATTCAGCTTGCCCGTGACCGTGCGGGCGATAAAACCCGATACGGCGGCCATTTTTTCGGCGTCCCGCAAAAGCGCCAGTTTCATGCCCAGTTTTTTGGCCCGGGATATCAATGAGACATTGGGCGCCGATTGGCCATTGCCTGAAGGCAGGCAGTACGAGAGAGGTTCGACGATGCACAATAACGGCACTTCTTCCCCCTGTCTGAATAGCTGCCGGGCAATCTCCAGGGCCACGAGGCCGCTGAAGCAATAACCGCCCAGCAGATATGGGCCTTTCGGCTGTACAGCCCTTATTTCATCCAGGTGGTAAGCGGCCAGTTCCTCAACGGACCTGTAAACGGAGGGCTTCCCGTAATCACCCTGCAGGACTATCCCGTGCACCGGCTGACCGGGGCCCAGGTCGGGCGGCCGGTAAGTATTGATGCCCACCCAGAAAAAAGGTGTTTTTGGGCCGCCGGTCCGCACCGGTATGGATGGAGACCCCGGCAGGGGGCCTTCCTTCCGGAGGAGTTCAGCCAATTGCCTGATTGTCGGCGACTGGAGTATTGTATTTACGGGGAGCGTCCTGCCTGTTTTTTTTCTGATTTGGGCCGCCAGGCGCGCCACAAGCAGGGAATGCCCTCCCAACTCGAAGAAGTTATCGGACACTCCCACGCGCTTTATCCCCAATATGTCGCTCCAGATGCCGGCCAGCATGATCTCCGCTGGCGTGCGGGCGGCGGTATAATCCCCTTCAGGCTGACGTCCCGCATGTCCGGGGTCGGGCAGGGCCGCCCGGTCGATTTTTCCGCTCAGGGTAAGGGGCAGGGCATCGAGAAAGACAAAGCGCGAAGGCACCATGTAACCGGGGAGTCTGTCTTTAAGGGCGTTGCGCAGTTCGCCGGCCGTGACGGCCCCGCCTTCATGGGGGACCACGTATGCCGCCAGGAACTTTCCGCCGTGGGGATCGTCGCGTCCCGCGACGGCTGCGTCCTTTACCGCTTCAAGTTCGTTCAGGGCCGCTTCGACTTCGCCGACTTCGACCCGGAACCCCCTTATCTTTACCTGCATGTCTTTGCGTCCAAGGTGGACCAGGCATCCGTCCGGAAGCATACGGCCCAGGTCCCCGGTCCTGAAAACGCGGCGGTGTCCGCCGTTTTTATCGCTCAGAAACGGCGAGCCGTCCGCGCCTTCCCTGCGATAATAGGCCGGGGGAAGATACGGGCTTCTGACGGCGATTTCCCCTTCACGGCCGGCCACCTCCCTGCCGTCCTCGTCAAGCAGCAATATCTCCATATCTTCCACTTCATACCCCGCCGGCACTGTGTCGCCGCTGAGCGGAGTATGGTGGTCGCAAAAAAACTGCCGTACTATATTCGTCTCCGTCGAGGCATAGGACACGTGGAAAACGCAGCCCCCTGGAAAATGCCTCCTGTATAGCTCCACGTCTCTCCTCTGAACGGGCTCGCCGGACAACTTGATCAGGCGGAGCCGGGAAAAATCTTCCGTCCCGTTAAGCGTTGAGATGAAATGACGGTAAACGGTCGGGACCGAGTGGTAGATGGTGATTCCTTCCCTGCTAAGCCAATCGGCCAGCCCGGCGATGCCTTCCCTCTTCAGGTCCAGGGGGAAGAGGGCCGCGCCGTTTAGCAAGGCGCCGAATATATTGGGCACCGAAGCCGCGAAGCTGCAGGACCAGAGCAGTGAGAGCCGGTCGTCCGCGGCGATGTGCATCATGTTGGTGCATCTCATGACGTTATGAAGCACGTTACGGTGGTTTTGAAACACCCCTTTGGGCTCGCCGGTGGAACCGGATGTGTAAATGATGTAAGCGGTAGCCTCCGGAGAGATGGACAGGTTCAGGTTGTCCGCGGGGAACCGCGGGTCTATCCCGTCCATAAGCAGCGGCTCCGCGTTGCCGGCCAATTTGCGGGCGAGCGGGTAATGCCTTACGTCCGTAAGGACAAGCCCGGGCCGGGAGTGCCTCACCAGGGAGGCGTTTTTTGAAAAGGGGAAGGAGGTGTCCAGGGCGACATAGGATTTGCCCGCCTTTAACACGGCGAATATCGCGGAGATGATCTCCGCCCCCTGGTCCAGGAAAAGCGCGACGGGCTCGTTTTTCCGGCCGCGCCGTTCGATTATCGCCCTTGCGGCGCGGTTTGCGAGCCGGTTTAAAGCGGCGTAGGCGAGCCCGGTCTCTCCCGTCTTTACGGCGAGGCGGGAGGGGCTCCCGATGACCTGCTGTTCGAAACGGTCAACAATGGATTGATTGGTTTCAGCCTTCCGGAATTCAACAAACGGATTGTCAGGCCCCGCTTTAACCGTCATTTGCTTTCCGTAAAGGCGGATCTGCCCGCCTCTATTTGGATGTTGAAGGCATCAAGACGAACCCCGCGCCTCTAGCCGCCTGCTTTGATTGACGCTTTTTGAGCCGGTATTTTTGTTTTGAGCAATTAATAATACGGCTATGAGTATGGCCGCATTGTCTTAAGTTTCAGCTTTGTCGCCATGCATATATGGCCGTTTTGGTAATTGGTGAGCCGGGGTCTTTCAGAAATAAAAATAGTACTTTTCACGCCGGCTGTCAAGGGGGATTTTTACAATGGCCCTGCCGGGATTCCCGTGAGCGGATAGCCCGGTGGTCCATGAAAGCAGTTTTCTTTTTTGTCATTCCGGCCGCCTGCCCGTGCAATTCGCCCGTTTTTACCGCGCATTGCGCTCATTCCTGTCCTATCACGTGCAGTTTCATCAGCCGGGTCGTGCCCTGCTTGTTGGGAACGCCGGCGGTGATGACGATTATATCGCCGTCTTTGGCCAGTTTTTCCGTAAGCAGCGCTTTTTCCACTTCCCTGAACTGCGCGTCCATGCTTTTGACTCTTTTTATCCTGCGGGCAAGCACGCCCCAATAAAGCGCCATGCGCCTCAAGACGGGTTCGGAGGGGCTGAAGGCGATTATCTCCGCCTCGGGGCGCAGCATGGAGACGAGCCGCGCGGTGGACCCCGATTGAGTGAAAGCTATGATGTACTTTGCGTTTACGCTCTGCGCGGCATCCGTCGCGGCGCGCGCCACCGCCTCCGAAAAAGTCCCCTTGTGCTGGTATCGGCTCTTTACCGGAAGCGACAGCTCCGTCTCCCCGATGATCCTGCCCATCATCTCCACGGTCTCCAGCGGATATTTGCCGACCGATGTCTCCTGCGAGAGCATCACGGCATCCGCCCCGTCCAGTATGGCATTGGACACGTCCGTGGTCTCGGCCCTCGTGGGGCGCGGGCGCTCCGTCATGGACTCAAGCATCTCCGTGGCGATGATCACGCACTTCCCCGCCTTATTGGCCTTTTCTATGAGGGATTTTTGCGCGATGGGCACGTTCTCGGGGGGTATCTCCACGCCAAGGTCCCCCCTTGCCACCATAATGCCCTCCACCAGGGGCAATATTTCCTCCAGGTTCCTCATCGCCTGCGGGGTCTCTATCTTGGCGATGACGGGCAGCTTTTCCTCGCCTTTGCGCCTGAGAAAATCCCGGAGCGCAAGCACGTCATTTTTTGTGCGCACGAAGGAAAGGGCCACGTAATCCACTCCATGCCTCAGGCCTAGGCCGAGGTCCGCCTCGTCTTTTTTGGTGAAGGATGCATCGACCGGTTTCAGCCCGGGCAGGTTCACGCCCTTTTTTTCCTTCAGTACGCCCCCGGTTTTTACGACCGCCTTCAGGTAATCCGTCCCTTTTCCGGTTATCTGAAGTTCCAGCAGGCCGTCGGCGAGCAGCATGCGGTGCCCCTGCTCGGAGGCGTCTATCAAATGGGGGTAGTTTATATAGATGGTGTTTTCATCGCCCGGCCCCGCGCCGTGCCTTACCGTGACCGCCTGGCCCTTCCTGAGTTCGACCTGCCCGCCCTTGAGAGCGCCCACGCGAATCTTGATGCCCTGCAGGTCCAGCATGATCGCGACCGTTTTTTTGAGCCTTTCCGCCTCTTCCCGTATCGTTTTTATGGCGTTCTCATGGAAGGCATGCGTGCCGTGGGAGAAATTGAGGCGCGCCACATTCATGCCGTGCGTTATGAGCCCGCTTATCATCCTCCTGTCGGCCGTCGCCGGACCGATGGTGCAGATTATCTTCGCTTTTCTTCGCATGGCGATACGTTAACAGGTTAACAGGAAGGCCATGGTGTTGGCAAACGCCCGTTCCCGGAGCGGGGGACATTTACAGATTGTAAAAAAAATTTTACAATGCGCGTCAATGTGCCGCACCATGGCGTATATGCGATATCGATTAAAAGGACACGAAGGGGAAAAACAAAATTCCGTCATGCTGAAAGAAGGGCGGCAATATGCCCCATTTACCGGAATATCGGGGGCGCATTCGTGAGAAACACCCTTATGTCCGCCTTTTGCCGCAAGGTCCGGATGTAGTCCAGGAGCCTCCGGTTTATCTCCTTTTCCTTGAGAAGGCGCTCTATCCGTCCCCGCACGCGCTCATAGGGCGCACTACCCATTTTTGCCTTGTTTTTTTCGTAGAAGTCCCTCACGGCACTTTCAGGGACCACCACGAAGGCCCTGATCTTGAAATCCGTGAACTGCCGGATGGCCTGCTCATCGCTCATGGCCGGCGGGAATATCTGCCTGGCCTGCCTCAGCAGCAGCGTCCGGTTAATCATCGTCTGAAGCACCTGGGCCCGCGTGATGCCGGGGGCGAGTTTCCTGGCGAGGGCATAGCGGGCCTCAAGCTCGCTTGACAGTATCGCGTCGTCGTCCACGAAGGCGACCGTCCTGTCCAGTATCTTTCCCGCGCCCGGCCCGCACGGCGGGTTCGTCTTTCCCAGGGCCGCAGACCCCAGGGCCGCAGACCCCAGGGCCGCTGGAAAAGCCGGGGCCCCGGAGACAAAGAGCGCCGTCAATAAAAACGCGGCCGCCGCCGCATGAATTTTTATTTTTCTAGAACGCATGGCCTATGCTGAAATCTATATTGCTCCTGCTTTCCCCTTGCCGCCTGCTCAGTTTTATGCCGTAATCGATCCTGATCGGGCCGACCGGCGTCATGTATCTTAAACCGAGCCCCGTTGCAAACCGGATGTCCAGGGGTTTTATCTGGCCGACCGTGAGCCAGACATTGCCCGCGTCCAGGAACGGCACAATCCACCAATGGCTCGTTATCCTGGTCCTCAGGGCGAGATTGGAGACGAAAAAGGCGTTGCCTCCGATGGGGGTGCCGTCCGCCGCCTTCGGGCCAAGGCTGTCCTGGGGATAACCCCTTACGCTGTCCCTGCCCCCGAGGAAAAATCTCTCCACTATGGGAAGCTCATGCGTGCTTCCTAGCCCCTCGGCCAGCCCTATCCGCGCGTCTCCGGCAAGCACGAGCCGGCTTGAAAGCGACTGGTATTTCGCCGCGCGAACGACGAGTTTGGCGAAATCGGTCTGCGAGAAAAAGACCGCGGAGGCGAGATTCAGGGACACCCCGGCCAATACGCCCCTTGTGGGGTTAAAGGGATCGTCCCTGGTATCGTAGCCCAGGGCCGGCCTGATGGCGCTTATGGCCAGCGTGCCCACGTCCTCCCTTGACAATACGATGCCTGGAAGAATGTCATAGGTCCGCACAATGGAAAACTCCTGATAAACCTGTCCTTTAAGATGCCTGGTGAGCTGTTTTTCCACGCCGGCCGTGGCCGTGTATCTTATGAGTTTGTAGCTGGTCTGGCCCGTGTCGAAATTCAACTGCGTCCTGCTTTCGGCCAGGGCGTAGGCCCTGAATGGAAGCCTGTGGCCAAAAAACCACGGCTCCTCGTAGTTGACTGTCAGACGTCTTGTCAGAGAGCTGAAATCGAACCTCGCGGAGGCCAGCCGGTCCATCCCGAAGAGGTTTTTGTATGAGACGCCCAGGAACCCCCTGTACTTTTCATACTCGCCGTAGCCGACGCCGAACTGCACCGATCCGGGTTTGGACTCCTTGACCCGGTAGACCGTGTCAAACGTGGCGTCATACGCGGGCATTTCCGATACGTCGACGGAATCGAAAAGCCCAAGCTCATAGAGCCTCTGCCTCTCCTTCATCACCGTCTCCTGGCTGAACGGGTCTCCCTGCCTGTGCAAAAATTCCCGCCGGATGACCCGCTCTTTTGTCAGGCGATTGCCCACTATTATGTCCTTGCCGAAGACGTATTTCCGGCCGGCGTCCACCGTAAAGGCAAGCCCGGCCCTGTGGTCCGCGAAATGTTTTTCCACGTTTACCGAACAGTCCGCGTAACCCCGCTCGTTATAAAGCTCGAGCACCCTGTACCTGGCGTCCGTGATGTCCACGGCGTTATACGTATCGCCGGGTTTCAAACGTATGGCCTGTCTCACCCGGAGGGCGGACAGCGGGGGGGCGGCCTTTACGCTGACCTCGCCGATCACGTATTTGCCGCCTTCCTTTACGCTCCAGGCGATGTCCATCCGTCCGGGCCCGCCCACCCGCACCGCGGGCTCCCCGATCGAGGCGTCAAGGTAACCCAGGCCGTAGTAAAAATCCTGAAGGCTGGAACGGTCCGTTTCAAGGAGGACGGGGTTATAGACCGCCCCCTTGTGGAGGGCGAGAAAACCCCTCAGACGGTCCCCCGGGAGCGACACCCCGGTGAAATCAACCCGGCCCACCCTGAATTTCCCGTCCTCGGCGATATAGAACTTTATGATGTACAGGCCGCCTTCCTGCCGCACCACCGTCGCCACTTCGGCGTGCGGCAGGCCTTTTCCCCTGTAAGCGTCCCTTATGGTCTCGGCGGCCTCCTTCACAAGCTCGTCCGTGACGTCGCCCGCCTGCATGAACGGCAGGAGGCCTTGCAGTTCCTTTTTGCCGAGGGCATGGTTGCCGTAAAAATCCGCCTCGTACCGTTTGCCGGGGTTGACGTATACCGAAAGCACCCCGTCTGAAAAGCTGTAAGGCCCGGCCCGGGGGGCGACGTAATGGCGCTCCAGATAATATTTTTTCAGGTCAAAAAGCCGCCGCCTCAGTTCAAACTGGTTGTAAACGTCGCCGGCCCTGATGTTTATTGTCTTGCCGGGCTTGCCGGGAGGCGAGGGGACGCCCCATATCCTTACCCTCTTCACGCGGACGGGCGGCCCCGGAAAGACGCAGACCACGAGACGGACGTTGTAGGGGTCTTTCCTGTCCGGCCTCTCCACGCAGACGGACACCCGCGCGTCCGGGTATCCGGCCATGGACAGGGTCTTTCCGAGCGCGGCGCCGGCCCTGTCAAGGAGACTGTAAGGCATGAAATCCCTTTCCCTGAGGATAAACCTGGCTTTCAGAAATCCGCGGGAAGGGCCTTTGCCCTTCAGATCGAAGCGGATGTCCTTGATCCGGTCTTTTTCCCTTACCTTCACGGTAATCACGCCGGGCCGGCCCGGGACCAGGCCGACGGAGATGTACTCGAATATGCCTTTTTTGAAGGCCCGTTTTATCCCGAGGGCGAGGTTCGCCGGCGCAAGCGCATTCGGGCCTCTCAGGCCTAGCAGGTAGATAAGCTCCGCCTTGCCGATAGTGCGCAGCCCCTCCACCTCTATCCTGGTCGCCGGCTCGGCCGCGCGCCCCGTCCCGCCCGCTCCGAGAAGGTAAAAAAAAAGGCAGAGGATCAGAAAAAGCCCCCGTCTTCTCATCTCAGCCTGAACGGTTTTCTCATCTGAACCTGAACTTGAATTCCATATCGCCGCCCAGGTCCCCGGTATCGTCCCTTTCGCCCACGATGGATATCTTCGGCGAAACCGCGTATTCCATCCGTACGATCTGGTTCTGGCTGCCGATAGGGGCGGAATATATGACGAAGAGCTTGTCCCCCAGTAGTCTCTTGGATACGGTGATCATCGGCGACACGGTGCCCGCCTCGGATATATAGGGCGCAACCTCGAAGCGGTCCAGGCCGGCGATGCTCTTCAGCCTGTCGGTTATGACCTTCTGATACTGCCCTGTAAGAAACGAACTGGCCTCGAAGGCGTCCACCCCGCCCCCGGCGCCGCCCGGTGCCGCGGTGCCGCCCGAGCCCCCGTTGCCGCTGAAATTGCCCGTGGTCAGAAGCGACAGTATCTGCATGTTCTCCAGGTGGGGCTCGCTTGAAAAGGCCATGTTGAGCCTGCTTGTCGTGCCCGATACGTTTATCGTCACCCGGTACCCCTTTACGGTCGTGTAGGCCAGCATGTCCAGGAACGGGTCGGACCGGTTGGGGTCCGCGAATATGACCGAGGCATGCCCTATTGAAAATTCGTGGTTCCCGAAATATATCTTTCCGCTTGAAGTCTGGACCCTGCCAAGGGGGACGGGGTGCGCGAGCGTTCCCCTCAGGGTGAGGTCGATGCTCAGGGGGGCGCGCGCAACATTGTTCGCAAGCATGATGTTACGGGAGCCGTAAACCCGGAGGGCAAGCCCGGTAGTGGCCTCAAAACTCCCGGGCGAAGGCGGGAGGGAGGCGGCCCTGTTCTTCAGTATCAGGCCTTTCAAGTCCACGTTCTTGCTGTAGACAGCCCTCTTTATGAACATCTCGCCCGCGATGCTCCTTGCGCCGTGATCCTCCCTGAAGAGGAAATTGCCGTCCAGGACGGCATCGAGCCCGCGGACCGAAAGGCCGACGTTTTGGAGCGTGCCCTCGAAGTAGTACCCGGCCGGCTTGAGTCCGTTCAGATATAGCACTCCCGTTGCGTTCATCCGCCCGCCCCCCGTCCTGGCGATAAACTTCTGAAGCACTATCCTCCCTTCACCCATATGCATGCAGGCCGACATTATCCTCAGATTGAGCGGCATGCCCGCGATATCGACCACCGCGTCCGAAAGACAGACGTCGCCGGAGAGGTCCGGCCTGCCCCAGGGACCGCCCACATGCAAGGCGTAGCCGGCGTCTCCCGAAAGCAGGCCGGCCCGCAGGCTTTGGTTCATGAAACCCTGCAAGAGTTCAAGTGAGCTTTTGCCTTTGATGTAGACGTCAAAACCGGTGCCGATGGTGACCGCGCCGGATACGTTCACTGCGGCCCTGGGACCGCTCAAGGCCAGGGACCGGAGGGTCAGGGTCTTGTCGCGGACCTCAAGGGAGACGGGCTTCGAAGCCGAAAAATGCTGTCCGGAGACGCCAAAGACAAGCCGGTTTAAAACCAGTGAGCCGCTTATCGAGTTTTCAGACCCCCTGAATTGTCCCCCGCCCTGCAGTCCGACGAACAGATGAGGCGGGGCGTTTTTCAAAAAAGCGGAGACAAGATAACCATACGGCCCCTCTTTGAGCGCGAGGTCCGCCTGCCACGGCAAGTCGCCTTCCAGCAGCGCCCGGCCCTTTAAAACCGCTCCTCCGCCCTGAAGGGAGACCTGGAACGCGGCCGTCCTTCCCCCGGACCCTGAAGAGACCGAAACCCTGAATTTTCCGCCTCTGACCGGGCGGCCTTTATATCTGCCACCGCGAAGATTGCCTTCCACTTCCAACCGGGGCTTTTCGAATGTGCCGCCGCCCGAGGCCGTAAAAGACAGCATGTAATCCACGGGAAGTCTCTTCCCCGGGAAAAGGTCCTTTATGTCCACGCCCTCCGACCGCGCGTTTAAGGTGAATCTGCCGTCGCTGCCGGCCGTGCCCGAGAGCCTGACAATGGAGCCTTTTTCCATCAGGAGGCCGTCGGGGATGGAGAGCCTTCCGTCCGCGTAATCGAAATCAAAGCGGGCGGAGGAGACCCTGAAATCCTGCGGAACCGGTCCCCAGGCTATATCCGCCGCCCTGACTCTGCCGGAAAACTCCGGGACTGGTCCCTCCGGGACTGGTCCCTCCGGGACTGGTCCCTCCGGGACTGGTCCCTCCGGGACTGGTCCCTCCGGGACTGGTCCCTCCGGGACTGGTCCCTTCTGGATTGGTCCCTTTACCTTCAAATCCGCGGCAACGATCAAGCCGGAGAGTTTAAAACTTTTCATATCCGGTTTGATGAGCCTGAGCACGGCGGCGGCGGGAAACCGGCTCAGCTCAAGGTCCACGTCATAATCCGGACCGGCCAGATCGAATATCTCTTTCGCCTTTGGAAACAGTATCCGCCCGGTCGCCTTTATGGTCTGTCCGCCCGTCTTCGCCCCGAGACTGGAGATTTGAAGAAGGTCCTTGTTGTACGAGATGACGCCATTGACCGAACCGGCCTTCACCCCTTTCACGAACGCCCCCGAGGCGGACACCCTGCCCGTGAATGTGGGGTTTTCAATGGGCCCGGAGACGCTGCCCACGAACCCCCCCGCGCCTTCCGCCAGCGTGGAATATGGAAGAGTCAGGTCCCTCAGGTCCTCCGTGAGCATGGAAAAATCCATATCGACGGTCTTTTTTCCGTAATTTACGGTGCCGCCTCCGTTTATTGTGGTAAGGCCGGTCCTGACCAGCATGCGGGAAAAATGCACGGTCCTGCCCCTGACGTCGAGGACAAAGTCGCTTTTGACAGTCCGTATCCTGCGCAGGAAATCCCTTCCGCGGGAGGTGGCGCGGAACCGGAAGTCGCCCCACGGGTCAAACTCCGCGGCCTGGTTTATCATCCTGCCAGAGAGCCTGCCTTCGGGCAGGGGAAGATGGAGTTTCAGGAACCCGGCGAGAAATCTCCTCGAATCCAGGCCGGAGAAGACGACATCCGTGCTCAGTTTTTTGTTTCGGGCCCTGCCGATATTTATGGAGAACCGGCCCGCCGCCCGTCCGCCGTAAAGCCTGCCCTTTATATTGTCGAAGGACAAAAGCCCGTTTTGGAACCTCACGCCGAAATCCAGGCGCCGGGCTGCGGCCCCATAGATGACGGCCTGTTGAAGGCTGCCCTTTCCGCTGCCGGTCAGATCGGCAAGCGGCCCCGAAACGTGTGCGTCCACCTTAGAAAACCCATTGACGTCGGCGTTCACGTGAAGCAGTTCGAGGAGGGTCTGGACGTAAAGGCCGCCATTTACGCGCATGTCTATGCGGGTTTCCTTCCAGTCCCGGGCGCCGCCGTTTGCGCCTCCGGCCGGCTCCCCTCTCAAAAGTCCGGGCAGTCTCGCCTCACCCGCCAGCCGGACGTCTCCGCCCGCCGGGTTCCTGAGATGGAAGTCGTCCCTGAGCGTGGCGGCTGAAATCCGGGTTTTGATCCTGACGCGCCCGCCGCCCCGCCTTGAGTAATAGCCGCTTAAATCAACCCGGCTTCCTCCGGTTTCAAGCGAAAAGGCGTTCAGCCTGAAAACGTCTCCCCTGAAAGACACCCCGGCCTTTTTCAGTTTTGCGTTTATCCGGGGTATGCCCCCGGCCTGGACCTGGACGTCCGCGCAGGAAAGAGACGCCTGTTTTTTATCCAGGGCGACTCTCGCATCGAGTCCACGGCAGGTGATACGGGTGCTCCCACCGCGCACATAGCTCAGGGCCCCGTTCCTGAGCACCACCGATTCCAGCCGGAGAGAAAAACCTCCCCCGGTCCGCTTCGGTGCGGGCAGCCGCAGGAAATGCTCCACGCGCCCGTCGGTCGCCCTTATATCCGGCCCGGAAAGGACCAGCCTTCTGATAAGGACCTTTTTTTCAAGGAGCGCGGAGAGACCTACATAGGCCTTGATCCCCCTGGCGGAAAAGACCACATTGCCCTTGTCGTCAAGCATCCGTATGTCCCTGGCGCCCACATAGAAGGGGAAGAGGTTTGCGTAGAGCCTGCCCGCCGTAAGCTCATAGCCCGTCCGGGAATCGAATTGGGTGAAGAGGAGATCCTTTAAATAGTTTGAAACCTGCGGGCCGCGAAGAAAAAGGTATCCCCCCGAGACCGCCGCCAAAAGGAGAATACCCGCAAGTTTTTTAAATTTTTTTTTCATTCGCCCGAAATTTTATTGTAATAATAAAACGGAAATTAAACAATTGCCGCTGTCACAAAGGCAGAACCCCGCGCTCCAATCCAAAATAAGTTCCCGCGATAGGTTATAATTGAAAAATTTACTTTTGATTGTCAAAACGTCCTTGTGCATGACCCTGGGTTGGATACGGTAATTTCGGCGATCGCCGAGCCTGTAATGATCTTCGCCGCCGCCGGATCGATTATCAAGATGAATCGCGCCGCCCTCCTGCTGTGCGGGTGCGACTCGATCGAAGAGGCAAACCGCTGTCTGCGCGGCTATCCGCGTGAGTTCGAAACCTTTTTCCCCGACGGCCGGCCGATGGCCCCCGGGGAATGGCCGGTCAGCCGCGCCCTGAAAGGCGAGACCGTGCTGGGCCGGGAAATGCTTGTCAGGCGGGGCGGCAAAGAGCGGCTCGGCCTGTACAGCGCCGTTCCCGTTTTCGGCGCGGAAGGGGGCGCGGGGGAAGGGGAGGTCGTCATGGCCGTCGTTACCGCCCGGGACATAACGGAACCGAGAAAGGCGGAGGACGCGCTCAGGGACTACCGGAACAACCTGGAAGAGATGGTCATGGAAAGAATGGCCAATATGCTTGAGTCAAGCAGGCAGTTGAAAAAAGAGATTTCCGGCAGGAAAAGGGCCGAGGAGGAGAAGGCGCGCCTTGCCGCCGCCGTCCAATCCACCGCGGAGGTTGTAATGATAGTAAGCGCGCAGGGGAAGATCGAGTACGTCAATCCCGCCTTTGAGCAGACGACCGGATACACGAAAGAGGAGGTGCTTGGCAGATCGCCCGCGCTGCTTGGCAGCGGCAGGCACGGCAGGTCTTTCCATGTGGACCTCGTGGACAGGGTGCGGTCCGGCAAGACATGGACCGGCCGCATGGCGACCCGGAAGAAAAAAGGAGAGCTTATGCATTTCGAGGGGACGGTCTCGCCCGTCCGGGACCGGGCCGGCAAGGTGATCAGTTACGTGACGGTTTTCGAGGATGTGACCGACCGCATAAGGCTTGAGTCCATAGCCGAGGCGGCGTGCACGATGAACAGCCTGGGCTACGCCTTCGCCGGCCTCAGGCATGAGCTTGTAAACCCCCTGAACTCCATAAACTTTTCCCTGGGGGTCCTGAGCGGAAAGCTCGATCCCTCGCTGAAGGTCCATATAGAGCGGGTCCAGGCGGAAGTGGCGAGGATGCAGTACCTCCTTAAATCGCTCAGGAATTTCAATATGTACGAGGACCTTGAGATCTCCAGGCTGGACCTGCCTGCCTTCCTGGGCGAGTTCGTCTCTCTGATCAAGTCCGATTTCACCAGGAAGGGGATAAGCGTGGCATTGAATACGGGGGACGAGGTATGCGCGATGTGCGATCCCAGGGCCCTGAAGCAGGTCCTTTTAAACCTGGCGGCCAATTCGGCGGACGCCATGGCGGGGGCGGCGCGCCCGGAGATGCGGTTCGGGCTCTTCAGGCTGGGCAGGATGTCCATGATCCGCGTGGAGGACAACGGCTCCGGCATGGACGGAAGGCAATTGCAAAACCTCTTCAAACCCTTTAACACCACCAAGAAACAAGGCACGGGGCTGGGGCTCGTGATCGTCAAAAAGATAATAACGAAGATGGGCGGGGAGGTGCAGATCGCAAGCGTAAAGGGGCGCGGCACGACCGTGGACATATTCCTGCCCGCCTGCCCGCCTTTATAGCGGCTCTATTTTCACGAACCGCCTTTTGCCCACGGAGATGATGTATGTGCCCGCCGGAAGTTCTTTTTCCGGGTCGGAGACCCTCTCGCCGTCTATCTTCACGCCTCCCTGGGCGATCAGCCTGCGGGCCTCCCCGGTGGAGGGCGCAAGGCCGGAGATCTTGAGTACCGCTGGCAGCCACAACGGCCGCCCATCTTTTCCCCCCATTTTTACGACCGTGATTTCCACGGGGATTTCTTTTTTGCTGAATACGCGTTCAAACTCTTGTTTTGCCAGTTCGGCCGCCTGTTGCCCGTGATATCTACCGGTGATTTCCAGGGCCAGGGCCTTTTTTGCCTCCATCGGATGGATGGTCCCGCCTTTTATGCCCTCTTTGAGCTTTTGAAGCTCTTCGTTGGGTATATGGCTTAAAAGCTCGTAGTAGCGGAGCATGAGCCCGTCCGTTATGGACATGAGCTTTCCGAACATTTCCGGCGCGGGCTCCGTGATGCCGATGTAGTTGCCGAGGCTCTTTGACATCTTCTTTACCGCGTCCGTGCCCTCCAGAAGCGGCATCAGCACAATCGACTGGGGCTCCTGCCCGTAGGATTTCTGCAGTTCCCTTCCGACGATGAGATTGAACTTCTGGTCCGTGCCGCCAAGCTCCAGGTCGGCCTTCAGTCTGACGGAGTCGTGGCCCTGGATAAGGGGATAGAGGAATTCATGTATGCCGATCGGATTTTGGTGCGAGAAGCGCTGCCTGAAATCCTCCCGTTCGAGCATCCTGGCCACGGTGTAACAGCTTGCCAGCCTGACGAAGTCTTCGGCCTTCATCTCCGCCGTCCAGGAGGAGTTGAATTCCACGCGGGTCTTATGAGGGTCCAGGACCTTCGATATCTGCCGCCTGTAAGTCGCCGCGTTTTGGGCGACATCCTCGCGCGTAAGCGGCCTTCTGGTTTCGCTCTTTCCGCTGGGGTCGCCTATCATCCCGGTGAAATCGCCTATGAGGAAGATGACCTCGTGCCCGAGTTCCTGCAACTGGCGCATCTTTTCGAGCAGCACCGTGTGGCCGATGTGTATGTCCGGCGCGGTGGGGTCGAACCCCGCCTTCACGCGGAGGGGTTTGCCGCGTTCGAGCTTTTTTGAAAGCTCTTCGGGGGTGATGACCTCCGCGGCCCCTCTTTCTATGATCTCAAGCTGCCTTCGGGCATCGAGCATGTCCAGAGTATGATATATCCGCCGGGCCGGAGGGGTCAATCACGGTGAGCCCATACCTGCCTGTTCTGTGAACAAGGGGAAAGGCCGACGGACGAGAGATGGCGCGTCTGAAAAACCGGGTGATCGCTCTTTAAAACGTTTAAATGGATCTTTTGGGTTACGTCCGGAACGGCCACCCCCGAATGAATAGGGCAGGCAGGTAAATGGGCTCCGGGGACAAGCGGATATACCCCATTCATGGGAGGGGCGATTGCCGCCATAGCCTGGCAAAGCAAACTGAGGCACTACCTTTTTTTCATTGAAGAATGGGACATAATTTGCTATTTTCTTTTTCAGGGGAAGGGAGGCTCCAAAGTGATAATCGGGGTGCCGGCCGAGATTAAAAAAGGGGAGCGCAGGGTCGGCCTCATGCCGGAGGGGGCCGCGGAGCTTGTGCGCCTTGGCCATACGGTGCTGGTTGAAAAAGGGGCAGGGCTTCAAGGCGGCTTTGCCGACGGACTTTACATTGACGCCGGCGCCGGGATAGCCCCGGACGCGCGGGCGGTCTTCGGCCGCTCCGGACTCATCGTAAAGGTAAAGGAGCCCTTGCCCCTGGAATACGGTCTTTTGAGGCCCGGGCAGGCCCTTTTCACCTTCCTTCATCTGGCCTCGAACCCCGGGCTTGCGGGTGCGCTTGCGGGGGCGGGAGTGTCGGCGCTTGCCTATGAGACGCTCGAAGACGCGGGCGGTCTTCCGCTTCTTGCGCCCATGAGCGAGATAGCCGGCAGGATGGCCCCCCTGATGGGCGCTTTTTACCTTCAGGCGCCCCGCGGGGGAAGCGGCGTCTTCGCCGCGGGGGCCGTCGGGGTGGCGCAGGCCCGGTGCCTCATACTGGGGGCCGGCACGGCCGGCGCGAACGCCGCGCGCGTCGCAAGCGCCATCGGCATGGACACGTCGGTCCTCAACATAACGAGGGAGGGGCTCAGGCGCATTGACGAGACGTTTTCAGGCCGGATCAAAACCCTCCTTCTGACCGAGGCCGCCCTTCTCCGGGCCCTGAGGGAGGCCGACGTCGTGATAGGCGCGGCGCTGGTGCCGGGGGCCAGGACCCCGGTGCTCATAACAAGGCCGATGCTCGGGACCATGAAGAGGGGCTCGGTGCTCGTCGATATATCGATTGACCAGGGAGGCACGGCGGATACGTCGAGGCCGACCACGCTCGACGAGCCTGTCTACGAGGTGGACGGCATCATCCATTACTGTGTGGCCAACATGCCGTCGGCGTACCCGAGGACATCCACGCAGGCCCTCGCAAACGCCACTTTGCCCTACGTGAAGGCCCTGGCGGAATCCGGTGTGGAGGCCGGAGTCGAAAAAAGCGCCCCCCTGAGGAGCGCGCTTAATGTTTACAGGGGCAAGGTGGTGCATCCGGCGCTCGCCCGGTCCCTTGGCGCGGAGCCCGCGAACATAAACGGCCTTGTCTCCACAAAGCCCTTCTAGCGTTGATTAAACGGCTGCGGCCCCGCGGCGCCAGACGCCTTGATTGCGGGGCCGGACGCCTTAAATGATAATGTCAAACAACCTAAACAATCCTGTAACAGTCTTGCTGTAAAATCACGGAAAACAGTCAATGAGTTTATAAATTAATTGACAATTCATATTCGTTTGTGGTTATATGTTCAGGTAATGATGAACGCGCACGTAAAGGCATTCAAGGCGCTGTCGGATGAGACGAGGCTGAGGATACTGC
>JAJYGJ010000233.1 GCA_021790695.1 Nitrospirota bacterium
GATCTCATGAAGAGGTTGCCGCCTTCATAATGGAGCCGCTGGTGCAGGCCGCGGGCGGGATGATTATTCATCCCCCCGGTTATCTGAGGAAGGTAAGGGGCCTTTGCGAGGATTACGGCGTTCTTTTCATTGCCGACGAGGTGGCGACCGGGTTCGGCCGGACGGGCAGGATGTTCGCCTGCGAGCACGAAGGGGTGGTGCCGGACATAATATGCCTGTCGAAGGGGATCACGGGCGGCTATCTGCCCCTTGCCGCCACGATTACGAACGAAGAGGTATACGGCGCGTTTCTGGGCGGCTACGAGGAGCTTAAGACTTTTTTCCACGGGCACTCGTATACCGGAAACCCCCTGGCCTGCGCCGCCGCATCCGCTGCGCTCGATATATTCGAAAAGGAAAAAATTCTCGATGGTATTCCCCCGAAGGCGGAACTGCTTGCCCGTGAGCTGGACGATCTGGGTAATGACGGACGGGTGGCCGGCGCCGGAGAGGCAAAAAACCTGGGGCTCATGGGCAGGATCGAGCTGGTTAGGGAAAAAGACAGCCGGAAGCCCTGCGCCTGGGAGGAGCGTATCGGATGGAAGGTGGCGAAAAAGGCCCTCGAAGGCGGCCTTTTTATCCGTCCGCTTGGCAATGTGATAGTCATCATGCCGCCGCTTGTCATCAGCCTTGAAAATCTGCAACGGATGACCGGCGTCATCCGGCGGAGCATGGAGGCCGTCATCGGCGCTGACGGATGAAAAACACTTTGGACCCGTCTCAAAACCGACGGATCGATTTGAGATAAGTCCTTTCATGCCGGAAGAGCAATTTGACCTGTTTTTTGCTATCTTAGATGAGTGCGGATGGATGCGGTATGAAATTTTTTAAAAGGAGGCTTGGATGAAGCATCTTGGCGACGTTCTTGAGGCAAATGGCGCTCTTAAAGTGAAGGACAGGGCCGCGTTCATCGAGAACCTGGACGGCTTTCTGTATGAGGCCGTTTTCGAGCCCGACGCCGCGCGGAAGGCGGCGCTTCTCGCGGCGATCAAGGAGGCCGCGAAGGCGGAGGGCGTCATCCCGTGCTCCATTCACGATTTTTACATGGCGATGGGCAGGAATTACGCGGGCATCACCGTGCCAGCCATAAACGTCAGAGGGCTTACTTATGACGTGGCGAGGGCGATATTCAGGAAGGCCCTGGAGCACAAAGTCGGCGCCTTCATATTCGAGATAGCCCGCTCGGAGATAGGCTACACGAAGCAAAGGCCGCTCGAGTACTCCACGGTGGTGACGGCCGCCGCCCTCAGGGAAGGCTACAGGGGCCCGGTGTTCATCCAGGGGGACCACTTCCAGTTCTCGCTCAAAAACTATCAGAAGGGAAAGGAGGCCGAGACCGAATACATCAGGGGGCTCATAAAAGAGGCGATTGACGCGGAGTTTTACAACATAGACATAGACGCCTCGACCCTGGTGGACTTGTCCCGGCCGGCCGTCAAGGAGCAGCAGAGGCCCAATTTCGAGCACACCGCGATGCTGGCCGAATTCATACGGGAAGTCGAACCGGCGGGGGTTACGGTCTCCATCGGCGGGGAGATAGGGGAAATCGGAGGCAAAAACAGCACCCCGGATGAGCTTGCCGCCTACCTGGATGGTTTCAGCGAGGGCTTCAAGGGGAAAGAGGGGCTGAGCAAACTGAGCGTCCAGACGGGCACCTCCCACGGGGGCGTGGTCCTGCCGGACGGCACCCTGGCCAGGGTGAAGATAGATTTCGACACCCTGAAGGTGCTCTCGGATATGGCAAGAAAGAAATACAATCTCGGCGGCTGCGTCCAGCACGGGGCTTCCACCCTGCCGGAGGACGCCTTCGACATGTTCCCCAGGACCGGCACGATAGAGGTCCATCTGGCCACCGGCTTTCAGAACATCATCTACGACAGCACGCACCTGCCCGGGGAATTCAGGCGGGAGGTCTATGAGTTCATCAAGACCGAATACGCCGGCGAAAAGAAGGACAGCGATTCGGAAGACCAGTTCATCTACAAGACCAGGAAGAAGGGTTTTGGGCCGCTCAAACAGAAATGGTGGGGCCTGCCTGCCGGCATCCGGGACGAGATCATGAAGGAGATCGAACAGAAATTCGAGCTTCTCTTTGAAAAACTGAAGGTCAAAAACACAAGGGCCCTCGTGGACGGGCGGATAAAACCCGTGCCCGTCAAAAAGGAAGTCTTCCTTTGATGCCCGCCGCGCGATAAAAACAGCGCGGCGTTTATTGAAGACGGGGGGGGCCAGTCCCCAGGGACCAGTCCCCAGGATAAAATAAAAATGAAAACCCGGGGGGAAACCGCTTCCCCCCGGGAACTGCTTGCCTCGGGAATGAGGGTCTGAAAATTACCGGCAGCAGGCCTCCCCGAGGATCGTCTTTAAATCCTCCTCCGGGGTAGCGGCGAGGGGTTTTATGTCAAAATTTTTCACGAGCACATCGAGCACGCCGGGGGTGATGAACGCCGGAAGCGTTGGCCCGAGGCGGATGCCCTTGATGCCCAGGGACAGAAGCGTAAGCAATATGGACACGGCCTTCTGCTCATACCATGACAGGATGAGGGAAAGAGGCAGTTCGTTCACGCCGACGCCGAAGGCCTTCGAGAGCGCCACGGCTATCTGAACGGCGGAGTAGGCGTCGTTGCACTGCCCGATGTCAAGCAGCCTGGGGATGTCCCCGATTGCGCCCAGTTCCTTGTCGAAGAACCTGAATTTACCGCAGGCCAGAGTCAGTATTACAGTGTCCTTCGGCGCCTTCTCCACGAACCGGGCAAAATAGCCCCTCCGCTCCTTTGAGCCGTCGCAGCCGCCCACGAGGAAGAAATGCCGAATACGGCCGTCCTTCACCGCCCCGATGATCTTGTCCGCCACGGACAGGACGGCGTTCCTTGCAAATCCGGTCATCACCTCTTTGCCTTCCTTGTCTTCGGCGAAGCCGGGCAGCTCCATGGCCCGTTCGATTGCGGGGGTGAAATCGCGGCCCTCGATATGCCTTATCCCCGGCCAGCCCACGAGACCGGCGGTGAAGATATTGCCTGCGTAGGAATCAAGGGGTTTTTGCAGGCAGTTTGTCGTCATGACAATCGCGCCCGGGAACAAGGCGAATTCCTTATGCTGGTTTTGCCACGCCGTCCCGTAATGTCCATGGAAATGGCTGTATTTCTTCAGTCCCGGATATCCGTGGGCCGGCAGCATCTCGCCGTGGGTATAGACGTAAATGCCCTTCCCGGCGGTCTGTTTCAGTATCTCCCCGATGTCCCTCAGGTCATGGCCGGAGACGAGAATCGCCTTGCCTTTCCTGGCCCCGAGGGGGACTTTTGTAGGTACCGGATGGCCGTATGTCCCGGTGTTCGCCCCGTCAAGGAGTTCCATTGTCCTTAGATTGATCTCGCCGCATCTCATCGCCAGACCTATCCAGTCGGTGAGCCCCAGGTCCGTCCGCGTCATCGCGGCGAGGGCCTCGTGCAGGAAGGCATAAACGGCATCGTCCCGCCGCCCCAGCTCGCAGGCATGGTCCGCGTACGCGGCCACGCCTTTTATGCCGTAAAGCACGATATCCTGAAGGGACTGTATATCCGGATCGATACACCTGTCCGGCACATGCTCCCTGACTTTCCGGCCCTGCTCGATGAGGGCTTCGATGTCCGGGCCCGCGGTGAAGGAAGCGCTTTTGTCCCTGAATTCGCCTTTGTTCTTTCCGCCGGCATC
>JAJYGJ010000062.1:0-528 GCA_021790695.1 Nitrospirota bacterium
GCGATCGGCTGGACAAGCTGGGCTATGGATATCTTGCCCTTGGGCAGAAGCACGATGGACTGTATGCCCGCCGCGGCGCAATATACCGCCAGGGCCGCGGAGGTGTCCCCGGTTGACGCGCAGGCGATGGCCTTTATCGGAGCGCCCTCCTTTATTATCTGCCTTACCTGCGAGACCAGAACGGTCATCCCCAGGTCCTTGAACGAGCCGCTGTGGGAGTTGCCGCAGAGCTTGATCCAGAGGTCGTTTAAGCCGATCAGCCTTCCGAACCGGTCGGCCCAGAACAGGTTTGAGCCGCCCTCGTAGAGCGAGACGATGTTTTCATTGTCTATCCCGGGCAGTATCCATTCTTTCTTGCCCCAGACGCCCGAGCCGTACGGCCAGACAGTGGACTTGTAACGCTTGTTGAAGAGCTTCTTCCACGCACCGGCGTCGCGGCGCGCAAGGGCGCCCAGGTCGTGACGGACGCCAAGGAGGTCCCCGCAGGCCTTGCAGCGGTAGATCACGGAGTTGAGCGGAAATTTTACC
>JAJYGJ010000062.1:538-17346 GCA_021790695.1 Nitrospirota bacterium
AATATCACAGCAAATAGCCGATTATCAACGCCGCCCGCGCCTTGATGAGGAAGCCGCTATCAGTGCGCTCCTCCCGTGTCATTCCCGCAACCGGACTTTCGCACGCATGACACAATTGATTATGCCGCATTGATTTTTTGATGGAAACTAAATAAACTATTATAGTTTCCAAAGTTTATGGCGGAGGCGACAGGCATAAGGACGGAGCGGGCGGGCGGGTCTGCCCGCGCGCGGATCATAGCCGCCGCGCGCAGGCGCTTCTTCGCGCAGGGTTTCCGGGGCACTACCATGGACGGCCTTGCGGAGGAGCTTGGGATCAGCAAGAAAACCATTTATTCCCGCTTCCCGGGCAAGGCCTCGCTCATAAAGGCCGTGCTCCTCGATAAATTCAAAGAGGTGGAGGCGGACCTGGACCGGGCAGTTTCCGAGGGGCCCCGGGGCGATTTTTTTACGTCGCTTGAAGCGCTTCTTGCCTGCCAGCAGCGGCATTCGGAGGAGATCCGGCCGCCGTTTCTCCGTGATATCCGCCTGGAAGCCCCTGAGATGCTGGAACTGGTCGAGAAATGGCGGCGCGGCCTTGTCCGTCTCTTTATGGGCAGGCTTCTTGGCGAGGGGCGGAGGGCCGGGATCATTCGCAAGGACGTCCCGGCCGGCCTGGCAATCGACATCATCCTTGGCGCGATGCAGGCCGTCATGGACCCGGAGCGGATGGAGGAACTCGGCCTCACGCGAAAGACGGGATTTTCCTGCGTCATCAGGGTCGTCCTGGACGGCCTCATCACGGAAAAGGGCCGGGCCATAAGACGAGGGCCGTAAAACATGAGCGATAACACGAACAGGCACTCAAAAAGGATGGCGCGGGTGATAATCGCCCTGCTCGGGGCCGTCCTGGCGGCGGGCGCGGTCTTGTTGCTCCGGTCCGGCCGGAAAAGCCTGACGCCCGCCATCCACGTAACCGGAATCATGGACGGGGTGGAAGTGGATCTCGCCCCGAAGATAGCGGGACGGATTTCATGGATTGCATGCGGCGAAGGCGGTCCCGTCAAAAAGGGCCAGTTGGTGATCACCCTCGACAGCGAGGACATCAGGGCCCAGGTCATGCAGGCCGCGGCCGCACGGCAGAAGGCGGAGGCGGACATAGGGACGGCCCGGGCCTCGGTGCAGGACGCAAGGGCCGCCTTCATCAGCGCGGGCGCGGACGTAAAAAGCGCCGCGGCGGGGGTGGAAATGGCCCTTGCGCAGCAGGAGGAGTCCAGGAGAGAGGCCGGACGGGCGCAGGACCTCTATAAAAAGCAGTTCATATCCGCGCAGGCCCGAGATCAATTGGTCTCCGCCTATGACGTAGCCAGGGCGGCTCATGACTCCGCGGTCGCAAAACTCGATTCCGCCCGCGCGAGGAGGCAGCAGGCGGAGGCCGCGCTTGACACGGCCGCCAGCCAACTGGTCTCATCGAAGGCGCTCTTGAGGGAGGCCGGCGCCAACCTCGCCTTTTACCGGGCAAAACTCGATGATACGCAGATAAGGACCCCGGTGACCGGCACCGTCATATTCAAGGCCCGCGAGCAGGGCGAGACGGTCAGCCCCGGCGATACGATAATGACGGTTGTGGACCTTGACAGCCTTTACGCGAGGGTCGACATCGATGAAACCAGAATCGGCCGTGTGAGGCTGAACGGCCCGGCCGATATCACGCTGGATGGAATGCCGGGAAAGGTCTTTAAGGGCAGGGTTATCGAGGTAGGCCGGTACGCGGAGTTCGCGACCCAGAGGGACGTGGTCCGCGGCAGGGAGGATATAAAGACCTTCAGGGTGAAGATAAAGGTTTTAAACGACCCCGGCAGGATTTTGAAGCCCGGCATGACCGTGGAAGTCGCCATACCGGCCGGGAAGCCGTGAGGCAAAAGCAATGCAAGGGACGAAGGCAATCGCCGTACATGAAATAACGAGGAAATTCGGGACCGCCACCGCCGTTGACAGGATAAGTTTCGAGGTGGACAGGGGGGAGTTTTTCGGTTTCCTGGGCCCGAACGGCGCCGGCAAGACGACCCTTATAAGGATGCTGACCACACTCCTTGTCCCCACCGGCGGGAAGGCGGTTGTCGCGGGCTTTGACGTGGCGGAAGACCCCTCGGAGGTCAGAAAGCATATCGGGGTGGTGCCCCAGGCCATGACCAGCGACCTTGACCTTACTGGCCGGGAGAACATGGACATCTACGGCCGGTTCTACGGAATACGCGCCAGGCAGAGAAAGGAAAGAGTGGAGAGACTGCTTGAGATGGTGGGCCTTGCGCAAAGGGCGGACGACCTTGTCGCCACCTATTCGGGCGGCATGAGAAGGAGGCTGGAGATCGCCAGGGTCCTTGTGCACAGGCCCGAGCTCCTGTTCCTGGACGAGCCCACCATAGGTCTCGATCCCCAGTCCCGGCGCGTCGTGTGGGATCTGCTGAGGAAGCTCACGGAGGGGGGCTCTATCACGATATTTCTCACCACGCATTATATGGAGGAGGCAGAGACACTTTGCGGACGGGTCGCGATCATAGACGCCGGCAGGATCATAGCCATGGGAAGCCCGGCTGAGCTTAAGGCGGGCATACCCGGCAACGACATTATTACGCTCAGGGTAGGGGGGCTTACCGGGGAGATCGTCCAATCCATCAAAAAATTGCCATTCGTCCACAACGTGGGCATGGAAGACGAGTCCATCAGGGTATCCGCGGACAACGGGGCGGAAAACCTGCCCGGGCTTATCGACGCCGTAAGGGCCTCCGGCGGGACCATACTTTCGGCCTCGGTCCATGAACAGTCCCTCGAAGACGTATTCATACACTATACGGGGAAGTCCATACGGGAAGAGGAGGCCAGGAAAATCAATTTCCTGGTCGGGGCCGGCATACCCAGGGGATTCGGAAGATGACCAGGCTGCTTGCCGTCATAGAAAGGGACCTGAAGAAATTCAAGCGAAACCCCGTCGTGCTGGCAATGAGCATACTTATGCCCATGATCTATCTGGTCATCCTCGGCAATTCCTTTCAGGGAAAACTTACGGGCCTGCCCCTGGCCGTTGTGAACCAGGACGGGGGCCCGCAGGCGGACCGGGTGATGGAATACCTGCGGGCCGTGCAGGCCGGCCCAAGGACGTTTTCGGTCGCGGTCCTCAGTGACCAGCGCGCGGCCGTGGACGGCGTGAGGTCGGGCAGGTACAAGGCCGCTCTCATCATACCCCCCGATTTCAGCAGGAGGGTCGCGGTAAGCGGCAGGCCCGATATCGGACTTTTCCTTGACAACACGGACAGCATTTCCTCCGATACCATAAGGAACCTCGTGGACGCGGCCCTGTCTTCAATAAAATCGGAGTATGTGCCCATCAGGGAGCCGGCCGATGAGCCGCTGCTGAGGGACATCAATCTTTACGGGAAGGTCGACTACTACCAGTCCCTCGTGCCGGGGGTAGTGATAATGGCCATATTCCTGGGCACCCTGACCACGGGCGCGTTCAACCTGGTAATGGACCGTTTCCTCGGCATCGAGGAGAGCTACCTGCTGACGCCGCTCTCGAAAGGGCACATCGTCGGCGGCCTCATCATCAGCGGCCTTTCGATAACCACGATGAACGCCGCGCTGATATTGACAATGAGCATGCTTATAACGGGCATTCCATTGTCGAGGGGGATTGATAATTTTTTCCCTGTTCTTTTTGTCGTGGTCTTTACGACCCTCTGCCTCCTGAGTCTCATGTTCGCCATCCTGGGAAGGATAAGTCATCCACGGATCGTGGGGGTGTTGAGCGGGTTTCTGAATGTCATACTGTTTTTCCCGAGCGGCGCGGTCTATCCGGTGGCGAGCTTCCCCGGATGGCTTAAATCCTTCGCCAGGGTGAACCCCGAGGCCTACGCGGTGGACGCCCTTAAGTCCCTGCTTTTTAAAAACGCGGGCATGGCGGCCGTCTCGGGGGATGTGGCTTTCCTCGCGCTTTTTACCGCCGCGATGATGGCCTTGTCGATCCTCACATTCAAACGGACGTTATGAGAACCTGTCTCTCTTTCGCTGCGGAATCGATTTTGAGATAGGTCCCATGAGAATCCCGGCGCGGACATGACCTCTGAAGGGCTTAATAAAACAACGCGCCTGAAGGGATTCGAACCCCTGACCCACTGCTTAGAAGGCAGTTGCTCTATCCTACTGAGCTACAGGCGCTCTTATCGGGGCGAGAGGATTTGAACCTCCGACCCCCTGCTCCCAAAGCAGGTGCGCTAGCCGGACTGCGCTACGCCCCGAACCGAACAATATAAAAAATTCATCAAGTTTGTGAGACTGGCCACGAAAACCGCTTTCATATTATACCAAAGAATCAATTTTGAGATAGGTCCCGGTATATGCTTTAATAAAGCTGATCAGCGTAATCGGAACAAATCGGTGAAAACGGGCGGTTAGTAATGAAACTGGTGCTTTTCGATATCGACGGGACCCTTCTTGATTCCGGCGGGGCCGGAGTAAAGGCCATGAACGCAGCCTTCTGCGAGCTGTTTTCAGGCGCGGCGCCTTCCTCGTCCGGCATGCCGTTTGCCGGCCAGCCGTTCAAAGGCATAAAAATGGCGGGCAAGACCGATGCCGAGATTGTGGCGGAGGCCCTGAGTAAGCACGGCATTGAAGCCGACGGCAGGGTCCCCGTATTCATGGACGCCTATATCCGTCATCTGGGCGTGTATATCGAAAATTCTGAAAGACGCCTTAAACCGGGCGTGAGAGAGGCGTTAAACGCGCTCAGCCTCATGCGGGGTGCGGCGCTCGGCCTTCTTACCGGCAATATCGAGAAAGGGGCCAGGATAAAGCTTGAGCCGTTCGGTCTTAACGGGTATTTCCCGGTCGGGGCCTTTGGAAGCGACAGCGCCGACAGAAACAGCCTCCTTCCCATAGCCCTGGAACGTTTCAACAGGAGCTTGAAAACGGACCAGAACGGGCGTATCGCGCGGCTGGATCAAAACGGGAAACATGGCCCTGAGGACTGCGTCGTGGTGGGCGACACGCCAAGGGACGTGGAATGCGCGAAGCTGCACGGAGCGCGCGCGATTGCCGTGGCCACCGGCCGTTATACGGCGGCCGAACTCCTCCGTACTGAGGCGGACCATGTCATGGAGGACTTGAGCGATACGCCGCTTTTTCTAAGATATCTCGGTTTTTGATGTTTTACTTTTTTGATTTTGATTTTGATTTTTATTTTTAACCGCTCGCCCCTTGACCAGCCGTAAAGCCGTCCTCACGACGTTATCGACCGTGAACCCGAACTTCTCGAAGACGGTTTTGCCCGGCGCGGAGGCGCCGAAGCGGTCCAGCCCGATCTCCGCCCCTCTGAGCCCGGTATATTTTTTCCAGCCCATTGTTGACGCGGCCTCGACGGAGAGCCGCGCCTCCACGCCAGGCGGAAGCACCTTGTCCCTGTAGCGTTGCGGCTGGATGTCAAAGAGCCGCCAGCTTGCCATGTTCACGACCCGCACCGCGAGCCCGTTTTTTTCCCGGAGTATTTTGGCTGCTTCGAGACAAAGGTGCACTTCAGAGCCGGAACCAATGAGGATAAGGTCCGGCGCTCCCACGGAATCCGAAAGGATGTATGCGCCCTTTAATATCCCGGAGGCGGGACCGTAACCGTTTTTTCTCCGGTCCAGCACCGGAAGGTTCTGCCTTGAAAGGATGAGGCTCGTGGGGCCCGTTTGCGAAAGGGCCAACTTCCATGCCTCCGCGGTCTCATTCGCGTCCGCCGGCCTTATGACCGTAAGGCCCGGCATTGCCCGCTGGCTCGCCATATGCTCAACCGGCTGATGGGTGGGTCCGTCCTCGCCCACGCCGATCGAATCATGGGTAAAGACATAGATAGCGTGGGTCCGCATAAGGGATGAAAGCCTGAGCGCCGGCCGCAGATAATCCGCGAAGACGAGGAAAGTCCCTCCATAGGGGATCAGCAGGTTGCTGAGGGCGATGCCGTTCAGGACTGCACCCATCGCGTGCTCCCTCACGCCGAAATGGACGTTTCGTCCGGAGCGCTCCGGGGTGAAATCCCCGCCGTCCTTGATATACGTGTTATTGGAGGGCGCAAGGTCGGCTGAGCCGCCGATAAGCTGGGGGATTTTAGGCGCCAGCGCGTTCAAGACCTTGCCGGAAGCACTCCTCGTCGCGATGGAATCCCCGGGTTTGAAAACGGGCATGGCCTTTTCCCATCCTTCCAGGAACCGGCCGGCGGTGAAGTCCTCCAGCGTCTTTCCAAGGGCGGGGTATTTTTTCCCGTATCCGGCAAGCATGCTCTGCCATTCGGCCTCCAGCTTCCTGCCCGCGGGGACGGCCTTTCTCATCCGGCTTGAGACCTCCCTGGGGATGTAAAAACTCCTGTCCGGCCAGGAGCAGGATTTTCTTAAAAGCCTTGCCTCATCCCCGCCGATGGGCGCTCCGTGGGCCTTCGAGGTGCCTTCGAGGTTCGGGCAGCCACGCGCTATGCACGTGCGTGCGATTATGAGGGAAGGGCGGCCCTTCTCTTTTTTGGCCGACTTGAGCGCCCTTTCGATGCCTGCCATGTCATAGCCGTCCACACGCTGGACATGCCAGCCGTATGCCTCATAACGCCTGCCCACGTCCTCGGTGAAGGCGATATCGGTCGGTCCCTCTATGGTTATCCTGTTGTCGGAGTAAAGGTAGATTATCTTGCCCAGCCCGAGATGTCCGGCAAGGGACGCCGCCTCGGAGGTGACGCCTTCCATCATGTCCCCGTCGCCCAATATGCCATAGATGTTGTAATCGAATATGGGGAAGCCCGGGCGGTTGAACAGGTCTCGCAGGCGTCTCTCGGCGAGCGCCATTCCCACGCCCGTCGCAAAGCCCTGTCCGAGGGGCCCTGTGGTCGTTTCTATGCCGCGGAAGGGCGCGTATTCGGGATGCCCCGGCGTATGGCTGCCCCACTGGCGGAAATTTTTCAGGTCGTCGAGCGTCAGATCGTAGCCGGTGAGGTGAAGCAGGCTGTAGAGGAGCGCGGAGCCGTGGCCGGCCGAAAGCACGAACCTGTCGCGGTTTGGCCAGAGCGGGTTTTTCGGGTTATGCGCGAGCGCCCTGCTCCAGAGCGCATAGGCCATCGCGGCGTCTCCCAGCGGCATGCCCGGATGGCCCGATTTCGCCTTCTCCACGACGTCCACGGAAAGCATCTTTATTGTGTTGATGCACAGGTCGTCAATCCTCGCCACTTCCAAACCCTCCTTTACCGGATGAAAAAGATATGCAGGGCAAAATTATCACACATTAAACGGCCTTAATTCAAGGAAGGGGAGATTTTATCCCGCCCTGCCGCTCGTTCTAAACCGGCGGCTTGAAGTGGCGGAGCCGGAGGGCGTTTGAGACGACGGTCACGGAGGACATCCCCATCGCGGCGGCGGCGAATACGGGGTTTAAGAGGATTCCGAAAAAAGGAAACAGCACGCCCGCCGCTACGGGGATGAGGATGATGTTGTAGGCGAAGGCCCAGAAGAGGTTTTGTTTGATATTGCGGATCGTGGCCTTTGAAAGCGCTATCGCGGAGGCAACCGCTTTCAGATCGCCGCCGATGAGGGTCACATCGGCCGCTTCCATCGCCACGTCGGTCCCCGTGCCGAGCGCAATGCCTATGTCGGCCTGGGCCAGCGCGGGGGCGTCGTTTATGCCGTCGCCCACCATGGCGACCCGGTTGCCCTCCTGCTGGAGCCGTTTAATGATATTGCTTTTGTCCTCGGGCAGGACCTGCGCGAAAACCCGTTCGATGCCCGCCTGTTTCGCGATGGCCCTGGCGGTCATCTCGTTGTCGCCGGTAAGAAGGGTTATGTCCAGCCCCATCTTCCTGAGCGCGGAGACGGCGTCAGCCGCGTTTTCCTTCAGCACATCCGCCACGGTAAAGAGGCCGGCCGCCTCGCCGTCCAGTGCCAGGAGCATCGGGGTCTTGCCTTCCGCGGAGAGCCGCTCCAGGCTGCCCCGGTAGAAGTCCGTCTTTATCTTTTCTTCCTCCATCATCCGCATGTTGCCGAATACGACCTTCCCGCCGTCCACGACCGCCCTGATCCCGCGGCCGGGGACAGTCTCAAAGCCGCCCGCCTCGGGCGGTTTTATCCCTCCGGCCGCGGCCGCCTCCAGGATCGCCCCCGCAAGCGGATGTTCCGAACCCCGCTCGGCGCCCGCGGCATAGTAAAGGGCCTGGCGTTCATCGAGCTTGCCGTTCGTCTCGATCCCGGTCAGGACGGGTTTGCCCGTCGTGACCGTGCCGGTCTTGTCGAAGACGACGCAGGTGAGCTTGTGGGCGGTCTCCAGCGCATCGCCGCCGCGGAACAGTATCCCGTTTTCAGCGCCCTTTCCGGTCCCGACCATTATGGAGGTCGGGGTCGCCAGCCCCAGCGAGCACGGGCAGGCTATTATGAGCACGGCTATGAAATTGAGTATCGCGTAAGTAAAGGCCGGGGCGGGTCCGGCAAAGTACCATATGATGAAGGTGAGGGCGGCCGCGCCCATTACGGAGGGAACGAAGTAAGAGGCTATCTTGTCGGCCAGCCTGGAGATCGGCGGCTTCGTCCCCTGGGCCTGCTCCACAAGCTCTATGATGCGCGCGAGCACCGTCATTCTGCCCACTTTCAGCGCCTCGAATTTGAAGGAGCCTGTCATGTTCATGGTCCCGCCGATGACTTCATCCCCCGGATTTTTCTCGACCGGCATGGACTCTCCGCTTATCATCGATTCATCGACCGAGGAGCGGCCCTCCCTGACTATGCCGTCGACCGGAATTTTCTCACCGGGCCTGACGATCACAAGGTCGCCTATTTCGACATCCTCGACCGGGATGTCTTCTTCGCCGCCGTCCCTGGAGATCCGGGCCGTCCTCGGTTTGAGGCCGATGAGTTTCCTGACCGCGTCCGAGGTATGCCTTTTCGCCCTTGCCTCCAGCGTTCTTCCGAAGAGTATCAGCACTATTATGGCGGCCGAGGTGTCAAAATAAACCGAGGGCGCATAGCCCTTTATCATGAACAGGGAGGGGAAAAAAGTCGCAATCACGCTGTAGGCATAGGCGGAGGAAGTACCTACGGCTATGAGCGTGTTCATGTCCGTCGTCCCGTGCCTGGCCGCGGAGATCGCGCCGGCGTAAAACTGCCTGCCTATCCAGAACTGGACCGGCGTTGCGAGCAGGAACTGGATGATAAAACCGGTCCGCGCCGGTATCTGGAGGAAGGAGCCCGGGCCCAGGAGGTTCCAGTAGCTCAAAAGGAAGATCGGCACCGAAATCGCGGCGCCCATGAAAACCCTGTTTTTAAGGTCCCTGTACCGGGACTGCCTTTCGCGTTGCTCCTTGAGGACCGCGTCCTCTCCGGCCTCGGCCCGCATGACCCCGTACCCCGCCTTTATAATGGCCTCTCTAAGCTCCCTTATGCCGGCCTGAGCGGGAATATATTCGACCGCGGCCTTTTCCGTGGCGAAATTGACCTGGGCCGTGACTACGCCGTCCACAGCATTCAGGGCCTTCTCGACGCGGGCGGCGCAGGCAGCGCAGCTCATCCCCGTTACCGGAATGATCTGTTTTTCCGTTGCGGCGCCGTAGCCAAGATCGCTTATTACGTCCAGGATGTTATCCAGTTTGACGACCGCCGGATCATAAAGGACGCTTGCCCGCCCCGCCGCGAAGTTGGTCCCGGCTTCCTTTACGCCGTCCATCCTTGATAAAGCGGCCTCGACCCTTGCGGAGCAGGCCGCGCAGCTCATCCCCGTTACCGGTATGCGGACCCGTTTCAAAGCCATGTCTTTTTATATTAACCTAAAAAACGGCGACGGATAAAATAAAGGGGCCCTGTCCGGGCCCCTTTTGGCTTACGGCCTTTTATTTCCGGCGGGTTATTGGGACGGCATGGTGCCGGCCGCCTGAGGGTGCGTCATTTTCTCATCGATCCGCTTTTCGAGGGCCCTTATCTCTGATTTCAGTTTTTCAAGATGAGCGGGAGTCGTCATCGGGTTTCTGAACGCCTCGAAGAACTCGAACCTCTTTAAAACCAACTCTCTCCTAAGGGAGACCGTCGAGTCAAGAAATCCCTTTATTTCGGGGGTCTGCAAGGCGCTCCTTATCATGGTTTTCATCATGGCGCGCATGAAGGCACTTCTCATCTCCGGGGTCATTTGCGGAAGACCGCCCATCATCATGCCGCGCTCCATCATCCCATGCATCATGGGATGCGCCATCATGCCCCCCCGCATCATCATCCTGTTTCCGCCCATCATGCCCGCGCCTTCGCCCATGCACGTGCCATTGCTCATGCCGCCTGCCCCGGCCATGTGCGCCTGGGCCGTGGCCGCCGCAAGGATCATCGAAATCGATACGGCCATAATCGTCAGAATCCTTCTCATGCCGAATTCCCTCCTTCTGGTTTTTAACTTTTAACTTTTAACTTTTAACTTTTAGCTTTTGCTTTCAGTTTGATGCGGGATTTCCCGGCCATCTGTTTCCATCATACTCCCGGAATTTTAAAAATCAACTTCCGGCTTTCGGCCTGTCCCCCGGGCCTGAATGACCGGCCCGCCGAAGGCGGCGGAGGCCTCCTTTATTATCGCTTCCGGCGCCAGACGGTATTTGGGGGAGTGGTGCATGATTACGAGATTTCCGGCCCCGGCGTCGCGCGCTATCCTGCCCGCGATGCCGGCCGTAAGGTGGTTTCTCTGCCTCGCCCTTTCGATGTCCTCGTCCAGGAAGTAGGCCTCGATATAAAGCGTGTCGGAGCCGGCGGCGAAGTCCACGATCTTTCCAACGTTGTCGCCGGTGGGCGCGGAGTCCATGACGTAGGTGATCTTCTGGCCGCGGGTAATCCTCGCGATCTTCGCCTTGAGTTCGGCAAGGGTGAAATTTTTTTCTCCTCCGGGAAGGGTAACGGTAAAGGCGGAGTCGGCCGGCCGGCCGGAGCGGATTTTTTGTTTGAACACCGTAAGCCATGGACCCACCGGGAGGTTTTCCTCCAGGAGGGCGGCCTTGTCTATGTTTATATGGAAGTCTTCCTCGATGCTCCAGCCGATGCAATCTATATCGTGTTTCAGGACCACCGCCTTTACCTGGTAATATGTCTCTCTGAGCGCGATGCCGGTAAAGGGCAGGGCGGGGCCGTGGACCGGCTCGAAGGCGTTTTCCGCCCTGAAGCTCGTGCGTCTTATCTCATCCGCGGAAATACCAAAGACTTCGATCCGGAGGGGATACTGTCTTATCAGGTTCCACGAATACCCTTTGAGTTTGCCTGCAACCTTTTCTATTATGTCGGAGGGGCCGTAGATGTTCAGGGCGGAGGTATTGCCCAGCATGTTCCGGAGCAGGTGGTCGAAGCCGATGAAATGATCGATATGTGCGTGGGTCACGAACGCGCAGGCCACCTTGGAAAGCAGGCCTGAGGGCAGCCTGTCGATGTTTCCCATGTCAAGAAGAAACGCCTTTTTTTCCCGGAGCAGCCTGACATAGACGCACGGGTCTTCAAAGGGGCCGTTTACGGGCGTGTGCAGAAATGTGGGCTTCATCTTTTTTTAGTATAATAACAAAAGTTGATATTAGCTTAATTTTCCCGCTCAGGGAGGTTGTCCCATGCCGGAATTGCGAAAAGACCCCATACTGGGCAGGTGGGTGATTATTTCAGTCGAGAGGGGCAAGAGGCCGACGGATTTCACCCCGGTCATCCATAAGAAAAAGGGCGGTTTTTGTCCTTTTTGCCCCGGCAACGAGTACACGACGCCGGAGGAGATACTGGCCTTCAGGCCGGCCGGCTCGAAGCCCAACGGTCCGGGATGGTCGCTCCGCGTCATGCCGAACAAGTTCCCCGTCCTGGAACCGGCCGGCATCCTGAGGAAGAGCGGCGAGGGGATGTACGACCGGATGGGCGGGATTGGGGTGCACGAGGTGGTGGTGGAAAACCCCGACCATTTCCTCTCGTTTTCGACGATGCCGGAAAAATCGGCCGAGGATATCCTCTGGGCGTATTATCTCAGGCTCACCGAGCTCAAGAACGACCAGAGGATAAAATATGTCCTCATCTTCAAAAACGAAGGCGAGGCGGCCGGCGCCAGTCTCGAGCACAGCCACTCGCAGATCATAGGGCTTCCGATAGTGCCCCGGACGATGAAAAATGAGCTTCAGGGGGCGAGAAACCATTATGACCTGAAGGAGCGGTGCATATTCTGCGACATCATCGATCAGGAGTTGTCGGAAGGCAAGAGGGTGATATATGAAAACGAAAACTACCTGGCCATCTCGCCTTTCGCGCCCCGGGCCCCCTTTGAAACCTGGATACTGCCCAAGAACCACGAGGCCGCTTTCGCCCCCCAGCAAAAGAGTTTCAAGCGGCTTGCCGAGATCATGCAGCGCATCCTGCGTCAGTTCGACCTGATGCTCGAGTCCCCTCCTTATAACTACATAATACATACGGCGCCCTTTTCGGAGGAACAAAGCGAATATTTCCACTGGCACATCGAGATAATGCCCAAACTGACCAAGATAGCCGGGTTCGAGTGGGGCACGGGTTTTTATATAAACCCGACGCCGCCGGAAGAGGCGGCCCGTTTCATGAGGGGGACTTTTTTAAAATGAATGTGCTCATGGCCGCCCCTGAAGTCTTCCCGTACGCGAAGACGGGAGGGCTGGCGGACGCGGCTGCCTCGCTCGCGGCCGAGCTGGCAAGGACGAAACACAAGGTCCTTGTTGTGCTGCCGTTTTACCGGACCGTAAAGGAGCGCTTCCCGGCCCCGAGCGCGGGCGGGCCCTTCGAGGTAAGGATGGGGGGCGTCGCCTTTGCCGGCATGCTCCGCCGTCGGGAAAACGTCGTATTCATCGAATGCGACCGGTTCTACGACAGGCCGGAGCTTTACGGTACGGCCTCGGGCGATTATCCTGACAATCCGCAAAGGTTCGTCTTTTTTTCCCGCGCCGTCTTCGAGGCGGCGAGGCTCTGCGGCTTCAGGCCGGATATCATCCACTGTCATGACTGGCAGGCCGGCCTTGCCCCCGTTTATCTGAAGACCGTTTACGGCCGCGACCCCTTTTTCGCGGGCGCCAGAAGTGTCCTTACCATTCATAACATGGGTTACCAGGGGGTCTTCCCCGCGGAAGTCATGCGGATGGCGGGACTGCCGGGCGACCTTTTCAATCCCGAGGGAGTCGAATTCTACGGGAAGATGAATTTCCTCAAGGCCGGGATAATATGGGCCGACAGTCTTACGACGGTGAGCCCCACATACGCAAACCAGATACAGACCCCGGAACACGGTTTCGGGCTGGATGGGGTTTTAAGGAAGAGGGCCGGACGGCTGAGGGGAATCGCAAACGGGATAGATGATTGCCTCTGGAACCCCGCCAGGGACCGCCATATTCCGGAAAATTACTCCCCCGGCAATGACCTGGCGGGAAAAGCAGCCTGCAAGAAAAAGCTCTCGTCGCTCTGCGGCTTCAAAGACCCCGCGAGGCCCCTGGTTTCCTTTGTCGGAAGGCTCTCGTATCAGAAAGGGGCGGATATCGCGGCCGCCGTCGCGGGGGAGGCGGTATCCGAAGGGGTGAACCTTCTGTTTTTGGGCAAGGGCGATGAGCGCTATCAGCGCGAGCTTGAGGCCCTCGGGGAAAGATACCCCGGCGGCGTTTACGTGCGGGTCGGATTCGACGAGGAGTTTTCCCATCTCGTTTACGCGGGCTCCGACATCTTCCTCATGCCTTCCAGGTACGAGCCCTGCGGACTGGGCCAGATGATCGCGCTCCGCTACGGCACCCCGCCTGTCGCCGCCGATACGGGCGGCATCTCCGACACCGTGCGCAACTACCTGCCTTTAAGCGGGGACGGCACGGGCTTTCTGTTTCCGGAGGCCTCCCCCGGATCGCTTCGGCAATCGCTGTGGTATGCCCTCTGCGTCCACCGGCAGGCCGAACGCTGGGAGGGGGTCATCAGAAACGGCATGTCCGTCGATTTTTCCTGGAGGAAGCCGGCCGCGCGTTACCTGGAGATTTACAAAGAGGCCTTGGGGCAGGTCCCCCGGGAAAAGTCCCCCGTGCCGGCTCCTTTGAGAGGCCCAAGGCCCCTGAAGGGCTCGTCGACCCTGAAGGACACAGGGTCCCTGAAGGGCCCGGGACCCCGGCTCGATTAGACGGCGTGAGATTGAAATGAGCATAAGACTGAAGCTCATAATGTTCATGTTCGCCTTCCTGGCGGCGGCGGCCATACTGGCGATGGGCGCGCTCTACGTGTTCTCGAACTTGAACATGAACCTCTCTCTTACAAACCGGCAGGTCGAGGCCAACATGAGGTATGTTGCCCTCAGGGGCTCCATCAGGGAACTGGCAAGCGATGCCGGCGGCTGGGCGGGCACCGGGAGGTTGAAATATATCGAAGACTACAGAAAATGCCTGCCGGGCCTCAACAGGAATTTCGAGGAAATCCTGCTCATGGAGGGCAGGGGGCCGGTCGCGCGTGAACTGGCCGCGGATTTCGACGCGACAAGGGCGGCGGCGGACCGGATTTTCAGGACCCCCAACCCGGCCGGCAATCCCGTTGTGGCGCGGTCCCTGGCGAAACTGGAGTCTTCACGGGACAGGCTGTTTGGCGTGATGGACTCCATGTACGAGCGGTCCATAAAGACCATGACCGGGCTCTCGGCCATGGGACTGCGGATAAGGAAGACTACGACCGGCTATCTCGTCCTGCTGCTGTCGTTCGTCTCGCTGGCGTTCATCTTCCTGGCCCTTTTCATGAGGAGGATGCTCAGTCAGCCCTTCAGCGAGATGCTGGAGGCCACCGAGAAAGTGGCCTCCGGAGACCTGGCCTACAGGATTGCGCCGGGCAGGAAGGACGAGTTCGGGCTTATAGGGGCGAGGTTCAACCGGATGGTGGAGAGGCTTGAGGAATCGAGCGATAAACTGAACGCCAGGCTGAAGGAGACCGAACTGCTGCTGGATGTGGCGCGGATTGCCGGCGCGACGCCGGAGCTGAAGGAGGCCCTGGCCCAGATAGTCGGCACGGTCTCAAGGGAACTTGGCACGGAGTTCTGCGCCATATTTCTTCTCTATCCCGAGATCGGCATGTTCGTGCTGGAGGCAACGAACGTTGAAGAGACCCTTTCAAACATCTCCCTTCCCCTTGATTCCGGCATAGCGAAGGCCGTCCTCGATGCCATGAAGCCGGTCCTCGTTGAGGACGCCTCCCTGCTATCCGGGGCGGACGGTTTATGCGGAAGATGCAAGTCGCTCATTGTCGCCCCCATACCCAGGGACAACGTCTGCAAGGGCATCCTGGTGCTGGGCAGGCCCGCGGCCGGCGGCTTCGGCCCGGATGAAAAAAACACGGCGATGATACTTGCCCACACGACGGGGGCCGTGGTGAGAAACGCGGAACTGTACTCCACGACGAAGAGACAGCTCAAACAGCTCAGTGTCACGTATGAATTAAACAGGCTGCTGACCTCGGTTTATAACCCCGAGGACCTTCTCTCCACGATCTCGACCGAGATAGCGAAGCTCTCCGGCGCGAGGATTTGCGTAATACGTCTGCTTGAAGGCGAACGGCTGAATATAAAGTCGAGCTACGGCATTACTTCGGAAGAGACGGAGGAGAGGAGCCTGAACCTGGGCGAGGGGATAGCGGGCTGGGTGGCCCGGGAAGGCAGGCCGCTCTTCGTTGAAGACATAGCGAAGCTGCCGGAGGACCTGAGGCCGAGGACCATCAAGGTCAAATCCGCCATCTGCGTGCCCCTCAGGGTCGGAGGCAGGATAATAGGCACACTGGGGATTTATGACAAGGCGGGCGAAAGCGGCGCTCCGAAACCCTTCGACCTGGAGGACCTCAACATGGCCGAGGGCTTCGCTTCGATGTCGGCCATCACCATAGAGAAGGCGAGGATGGAAGAGGAGCAGGAGTGCAGGAGGCGCGAGGTCTTCGAGGCCAACAAGCGGCTGGACCTCCTGTTCGAGACCGTGCAGGGCGGCATCGTCTCCATGGACTCCGATTACAGGATACTGGCGGCCAACCGTTACGTGGAAAGGTGGGTGGACCTGTCCTTGAGCGAGGTCGTGGGCAGCAGCGCGATGGACGTGTTTCATCCGAGAGGGGGGATATGCCCGCACTGCGCGGCCCGGGCCACCTTCGACACCGGAGACATAAGCTCCATAACGCAGTCCAACGGGCTAAATTACGCGGAGCTTACCGCCTATCCGGTCAAGGGCGAAAACGGAAGGGTGGACGAGGCGGTGATATTCATACAGGATATCACGGACAGGGTCCTCTACCAGGAGGAGATAATGGGTCTTTACCGGGAGGTCGCGCAGACCAAGGAGTACCTGGAAAGCCTCATAAACAACTCGGCCGACGCCATTGTCACCACGGACCTGAAAGGCAACATAATCTCCTGGAACCGCGCAGCGGAGGAGATATACGGTTACAGGGAGGACGAGGTCGTAGGCAGGTTCCTTCCTTTTCTGCCCGAATCCTCGCTGGAGCAGGAAAAGATACACATGGAGAGGATAAGAGAGGGCGACGTGATCAAGTCCGATGCCATGAGGCTCACGAAGGGCGGCTCCCTGATCGAGGTGAACCTCACGCTTTCGCCCATAAAAGACGCCACCGGAGAGGTCATCGGGATAAGCGGCATCTCCCAGGACATCACGAAGAAAAAGCAGGTGGAAAGGGAGCTTATCAGGAGGAACCAGGAGCTCTCCAGGCTTTTCTTCATCAGCTCCGCCATGAGGGGCACCCTGGACCTGGAAAGGCTTTTGCGGATGATACTCACCGCCGTTACGATGGGCGAGGGGCTGGGCTTCAAGATCG
>JAJYGJ010000078.1 GCA_021790695.1 Nitrospirota bacterium
CCAGTTCCTCCCGGCTGTACCCGAGCGCCGCGCGCCACGCCCTGTTTACATATCTGAACCGCCCGTCCGGGGAGACGGACTGTATGAGGTCGTTTGCGCTGTCCAGGAAATCCTTTACCATCTCCTCGCTTTCCCTGAGCCGGTTTTCACTGTCTTTGCGGTCCGTTATATCCACGCTGTATTCGATCATCTGCGCGACCTTGCCGACCCGGCTGTCCATGACGGGATAGCCGTGCACCTCGTAGCATCTCGCCTTGCCGTGCTCATCGTAATGAACGTGTTCGAATACCGCCGGTTTCCCGGTCTTTTTCACCTCTTCGAGGGGACAGGGATGGTCCTTGCTGTTGCACGGCTGGCTTGCCCTGTGGGAGACGGCGTAGCAGGTCAACCCTTCGCGCAGTTCGCCCGGAACCGCCGCCTTGTTTGCCGTCTTGATGGTGTAGTCCACGGCGTCGATGACGCAAAACGGAGACGGGATCGATTCAATGGCGCTCTTCAGGAAATCGTTCTGCCGGGAGAGTTCATGCCCTGAGCGCTTTAGTTCATGGATATGCCTGTCAAGCGGACGGAAAGAAACGTAGTACAGGACGGGCGCGGCTATTGCCATCAGCATTACCGGGCCAAGAATGTCCCTGGTTACCGGCGGAAGATGCGGCAGGAGGTCGGGCCCAACCAAAATGACAAGCGCCCCGGCCAATACCGCCAGCGCCGAAATTGCATAAGAAAATACCGCCCGGCCATCGGTCTTGCCGGAAACGGCGCTCCTCCCGGCCTTCATGGCCTTTTTAATCCGGGCGCGGAGTTTTTAACAAACAAATGCATCGCCTTTCCTCCCTCCGGAGGTCCCTACGGGTCACCTTGAGTATTATATCGGCAATTGCGGGGAAATTCTTTAGTAATTTGTTTAAAAAAGTGAATTATTTAAAAAGTTTGCCATCCGGCCTTTTGGCCGGGGAGATTTGGCCTTGAGTTCTTAAAAACCTCTTGCAGCCGGGAAAAAAGCGATTTTATTTTCAGACAGGTTCAGATCACGACCGCAGGGCATCCACTATGTTCATTCGCGCGGCCCGGAAGGCCGGCAGGGCCCCGCCTATAAGACCCATCACCAATGAGAAGGCAAGCGAGCTGAAAATGATTTGGGGCGTCAGGGTAAACGAAAAGGCAAGCTCCGAAAACGTCTGCCAGTTGACCGTCGAGATAGTCAGAAGCTGCATGAACGATGCGAAGAAGAGCCCCGCGAGGCCGCCGGCCGCGCCAAGGAGTATCGATTCAATGAGGAACGCCGCCAGGATGCTCGTCCGCCCGAACCCGAGCGCCCGGAGCGTCCCTATCTCCGCAGTGCGGTTCGCGACCGCGGCGTACATCGTTATCATTGCCCCTATCATCGCGCCGAGTGAGAAGATGACCGTAAGCGATATGCCCAGTATGCGGAGGAACTTGGACATCATCTCCGACTGGTCGGCATAGTATCTCGTCTCCCGCTTCACCTCCAGGGTGAGCCGGGGGTCGTTTTCGATGCGCCTTTCCACCTGCCGGAACCCGGTAGGGTCCCGGAGCTTGAACAGCAAGGAGGAATAGGCCACTCTCCTGAAGGCTTGCATCAACTGGTCGGCGTCGCCCCATATCTCGGAGCTGTATCCGGTCCTGCCCGCGTCGAACACCCCCACCACTGTCCAGTCGCGCATGCCGAAGCGGAGCGTCTCGCCGAGGTCCGCCCCCTGGAACCGTTTCGCCACGCTTTCGCCGGCTATGATCTCGGAGGAGCCGGGCCTCGGCATCCGGCCCTCTGCCAGCCTGACCTGCGGCCGCAGGGCCAGCGAGAATTCCCCGATCCCCCTGATAGTGACGTTCGAGGGCCTGGAGCTTCCCCGCTTGGGAAGGTTGATGATGACGACCAGTTCCTTGGCGAAGAGGGGCTTCCCCTCCGGTCCTTCCGCGATACCCGGGTCCGTCTCCACGATCGCGGCCTGCTCCCGGCTCACGCTGCTTTGCATCTCGGACTGTGACGCCTTGCGGATGACAATCGCATTATCGTAGGAGCCCGTCTCGATGAGCGTCTTCCTCAGTCCCTCGGCCAGCATCATCACGGAGGCGAAGACGAAGACCACGAGCGCCATCCCCCCCGCGGTAAGCGCGGTGGTGAGCCTTCTGGTGAGAAGGTTCCGGAAACTGTAGGAGACGGGTATCTTCATTACCCCATCCTCCTCAGGCCGTCGGCTATCCGCAGCCTGGACGCGCGCCATGCCGGGAAGGCCGCGGCCGCCGCCGAAACGGCGAAACCCGCCGCCATGTCCATGTAAATGGTGCTCCGGTACACGATGAAGACGGGGAAATACTGGCTCAGGTAGTCGCCGAAGGCCCTGGCCGCGGGAAAGGTGAGGGCGATGCCCGCCCCGGTGCCGATCGCCGCGATAAAGAGCGATTCGCCGAAGATGAGGGCCGTGATGTGCCAGCCGCCGAAACCCAGGGTCTTCATGACGGCGTATTCCCTTGTCCGCTCCCTCGCGGTCATCGCCATGGTATTGGCCATCACCGACATGATGATGAATATTACGATGAGGGAGACCAGCCGTATCACCACGATTATCGCCTCGGTCATCGAGATGAAACTGAGTTGGAACGCCTTTTCGGTCTCCGTCAGCGTCTCGGCCAGGGAATTTTTGAACATCTTGTCGATTGCGACGGCCGCGTCGGCCGCCATCTCGGGCCTCTCCACCCCTTCAATAAACCAGCCAACCCTGTCGGCGCGGTACGGGGCGGTCTTCTTCAGGGACTCGTTCAGGTAGGCATAGTGGAAGATGAACTGTGTCTCGTCGGTGCCCTTCTGCGCCCCCCGGTAAATCCCCCGTATGATAAAGTCCCAGTCGCCGGGGAAAATGGTCCCCCTGAGCGTGACGATGTCGCCTACCTTCCATCCGAACCTCTCCGCGGTCTTTATGCCCACGATGGCGCCCTTCCGGTCACGAAGGAAAGCGGCCTTCTCATCCGGGGGCAATATGAACTCCGGGAAGAGGTCCATTGCCGCCTTTGCCTCCGTGGCAAAAGTGGGGAAAAAATTCTTTTCGTCCTTGTAAATCCCTCCGAACCAGTACGAATAGCCCACCTCTTTCACGCCGGGCACCTGGCGGATCTTGTCCTTGTACGAGATGGGCAGGAAGAAGGCAAGGGAGACCGCGTTTCTGGTGATGAGCCGGGTGGAGGAGGAGGCCTCGGCCCCCGCGTACCAGGCGCGGATTATCGTCCGCAGCATGCCGAAGGCGAGGATGGCGATGGTGATGCCCAGCACCGTGAGCGCGGTGCGGAGCTTGTGCCGGAAGACATTTTTAAAGACCATTTTCAAGGTGAACATCAGGTGAGCACGCCCTTTTCCAGGGTCCTTATGACATGGGCCTTCGCCGCCGCGCGCGGGTCGTGGGTCACCATGACGATGGTCTTTCCGAGCTGGTCGTTCAGGTTTTCCATCAGGACCAGCACCTCTTCGGCCGAGACGCGGTCCAGGTCCCCCGTGGGCTCGTCCGCGACCAGGATGGCGGGGTCCGTTACGATTGCGCGCGCTATCGCGACCCTCTGCTGCTGCCCGCCCGAGAGCTGCCCCGGGTAGTGGTCCATCCTGTCCGCGAGGCCGACAAGCGCCAGCACCGTAAGGGCGTGCTCCAGGCGCTCTT
>JAJYGJ010000094.1 GCA_021790695.1 Nitrospirota bacterium
ACTTGTGTTGAAATCGCTGACGCTCGCGAAGGGGGGAGAGGTCTTTGTGACCAAAATGCCCGTAGTGAGGATTTCGGACCTCGCGGAGGCCATGGTGGAGCTGCTTGCGCCCGGATTCGGCCGCAGGGCGTCCGACATCGGGACAGTGGAGATCGGCGCCAAGCCCGGCGAGAAGCTCTATGAAGAGCTTGTCAGCGGAGAGGAAATCCTGCGCTCGGTGGAACTGGACGACATGTTCGTCATAACCCCGGCTTTCAAGGGCATATATCAGTCGATAAACTACGAATACGCCGGCGCCGTCTCCCCGGAGGCCGCCCGGGGCTCATACGTCTCGCTGAGCAAAGAGCCGCTCGATAAGGACGACATAAAGGAATATCTGGTGGAAAACGGCATCCTGGAAAATGCAGAGGAATATTTTTACCGGGCGTTGGTATGATGCCGGGCGCCGGAGACATCAGATGATAGTCAGGATCAGGCCATTTCTGGACCCGGACAGGATTTCGAAGGCCCTGGCCGCCGCCCCGGAACCGGACGGGGTGAAAAAGTTCGAGGCCGCCTTTGCCGCCGGATTTGCGGCGGCCGGCGCCGTCGCCTTTGACCGGGGCAGGTCCGCCCTGCTGGCCGCCCTGAAAATACTTGGCGTAAAAAAGGGCGACGAGGTCGTCGTACAGTCGTATATTTTCCGCGTCGTAATAGACGCCATACTGGAAGCGGGGGCAAGACCCGTCCTTGCGGACAGCAGCCTGGAGGATTTCAATGTCGCCCCCCGCGCTATCGGTCAGGCCTTGACTTCCAGGACCAGGGCGGTCATCGTCACCCATCTGGGCATCCCGTGCGATATGGAGGAGATTAGCGGGATCATTCGGAGGCATGGCTGCTATCTCATAGAAAACTGCGCCCATGTGCTCGGGGCGGAATGCGGCGGGAAAAAAACGGGCGCGTTCGGCGATCTGTCGTTTTACAGCTTCGATACCGACAAGCCGGTTTCGACCGGCGACGGCGGGATGCTCATAATCAATAACGAGGGACTGCTGGAAAACGCGCGCGGCGTGCTTGGCGGCTATGGCAGGGTCCCCATCGAAAAGGAAAGGGAGATCGTATGCGGGCTCCTTTTGCAACATTTCGTGACCGGCGAGGAGATTTATCCCGCGGACGGTTTCCTGCCGGTTGACTTCGGCAAGGAAGCGGTAAAAAAAGACCGGCGCCTGCTTGATCTGGTGGAACGCGCGGCGGGAGACGGCCCCGGGGCCGACGGGTTCACCGGGGATATCCTGCCGTACCTGCGGCGCAGCGGGTGGCTTAACGAAAAAGGGTCCCCTCTGAAAGATATGGTTTCAAGGGCAGGCCGGCGGGTCCGCGGGCGGGCTCGCGTTGTCACGGGACGGACGGACCTGCCGAAAATCGATTCGGCCTTTCCGCTTATGAATTCCCTGAGGGCCGCGGTCGGGACCGGGTGCCTGGCGGATTACGGCCGGTACAAGGCCGTCAGGGACAGAAACGCCCAATATTACGCCGACCACCTGGACAGCTCAGCATTCAAAAAGCCCGTGATCGCCGGGGGGAAAAAGCCCGCGTTCATCCGTTACGCCGTCCTGAACAATACGGGATACGGGAATTCCTTCATCACCGCCGCCGCGAGAAGGCAGGGTTTTGAGGCGGGCATTTTCAACTGGAGCGCGCCGGTCCACCTTTGTTACCCCTATAACGGACTCCTGGCGTTTGACCGGTCAAGGCTGCAAAACAGCGAGCATCTGGGAAAAAGGCTCCTCAGTCTTCCGGTGCATCCATACGTGGGAGTGGATGCGCTCGAAAAAATAGTCTCCTTCCTCAATGGCCTGGCCGGTTGAAAGGAAAACCGTGGAGAGCGGCCACCGCATGGACAGCGTGCCTTACGTCAATGCGATATTCCAGCAGCCGTGGTGGCTTGATGCGGTCGCCCCCGGGCAATGGCATGAGATTGTCATAAGGAAAGGGCAGGAAACGCTGCTCCGTTTCCCGTACGTGACGGAGAAAAAAAACGGGTTTACCACCTCGTGCATGCCGCCGGTGACACAGACCCTGGGGCCGTGGCTCAGGCCGCCCGACGGGAAGCCTTCCAGCCGGATATCCCTCCAGAAGGAGTTGATGTCCGAGCTTATACGGAGTCTGCCGCCCTGCGACAGCTTTTACCAGAGGTTCCATTATTCCATAACCAACTGGCTGCCCTTCTACTGGAACGGGTTCATGCAGACGACGCGCTATACCTATGTCATAGAGGACCTCTCAAACCTGGATGTGGTCTGGGCCGGAATGAAAGCCAACATCAGGAACAAGATACGAAAGGCGGAAAAATCCGGCGTCAGGGTGGCCGACACCGACGACATCGAGACGTTCATCGATTTAAACGAGATGACATTCAGGAGGCAGGGCCTTGCGCTGCCCTTTTCGAGGGACTTTGTCCGGAGGCTGAACAGGGCGTGCGCAAAAAGGGGCGCCCGGAAGATATATATCACATACGGTCCCGACGGCCGCCCCCAGACCGGCCTGTTCTGCGTCTATGACCGCCATTCCATGTATAACCTGCTGCAGGGAGGGGACCCCGCGTTGAGGGGCAGCGGGGCAAATGCCCTTGCCATGTGGGAATCCATAAAATTCGCCTCCGGGGCGACAAGGGCATACGATTTCGAAGGCTCCATGATCGAACCCATCGAGGAATTCTTTCACAGCTTCGGCGGCGTCCAGAAGCCGTATTTCGAGATATCGAAAGTGAGCAGCCGCGGGATGAAAATCCGCCATCACGGCCGGGAACTGCTGCGGCTGCTCATAAACAGATGAGTCCGGCCGTTTCATCATGGCCCCGGGCGGCCCTGCCTTCGGCCAGGCGATACGGGGGAGACGCCAGCATGAACAATCCGCTCGTTTCCATAATAACGTGCACCTATAACAGGGCCGGGATGCTGGCGGAGGCGGTCTCGAGCATACTCGCTCAAAAATATGATCCGGTTGAGAGAATCGTCGTTGATGACGGCTCCACAGACGACACCGGGGACGTGATGGCGGCATACGGGGACGATATCCGTTATTACCATCAGGAACACAAAGGGATGGAAGCCGCCCTCAATGTTGCCTGCCGGAGGCTCGCGCGCGGCGAATACATCGCGATCAATGACGACGACGACCTCATGCTGCCGGACCGGATCCCTAGGCTTTATGAGGCCCTGCGCCGTTTCCCCCGGGCGGTCCTCGCCGTTGGTGATGCCGAACTGATTGACGCCTGGGGCAATAGGACCGGCGAACGCATCAGCTTCGCCATCAAGGTAAAGCGGGAGCAGCCGGTATTGATAGAAAACGGCTATGAGGCGATTTTGTGGCCCCTGATTTCACCGGCGACGTGCGCGACCCTCTTTCGGAGGGCCGATGGCGAGCGCGTAGGCTGGTTCGATGAGGATTTCCGGCGGGGAAGCGATACGGATTTTTTCGGCAGATTGGCGCGGTTGGGCCCGATCGTATATGTGCCGGGGGTGGTTGCGTACTGCCGGAGAGGCCACCCGTCCAAGTGGGACGGCCATACCGCCAACAGTCTTCTTTGCGAAATTTCCAATTTGATGCTGTTTGAAAAACACCTGAA
>JAJYGJ010000204.1 GCA_021790695.1 Nitrospirota bacterium
ATGGGCGAAGGCGGGGCTTTGCTTACCGATGACCCGGCGCTGAAGAGGATAATAGAATCATTCCGGGATTGGGGGAGGGACTGCTGGTGCCCGTCCGGACGGGACGACACCTGCAAGAGGCGGTTCCAATGGCAGCTCGGGGAATTGCCGCGCGGCTACGACCATAAATACACATATTCCCACTTCGGCTACAACCTGAAGGTGACCGATATGCAGGCTGCGGTCGGCTGCGCCCAACTGGAAAAACTTCCGGCCTTTATCGAGGCGAGGAAACGGAATTTCAAGAGACTATATAAGGGGCTTAAACCGCTTGAGGGCGTCTTTGTGCTGCCCAAGTCCGTCAAAGGGGCAGACCCGAGTTGGTTTGGTTTTCTCCTGACGGTTAAGGAGGACGCCGGATTCACGAGGGACGCAATCGTCAGGCAACTGGAGAAGGACGGCATCCAGACGAGGATGCTCTTCGCGGGCAACATAGTTAAGCACCCCCTGTTCGATGAGTTAAGGAGGGAAGGCAGGGGCTACAGGGTCGCCGGCACGCTCGATACGACCGATTCGATAATGAAAAATACGTTTTGGGTGGGCGTCTATCCCGGCCTTGATAATGAAATGATCGATTACATGATCTCCCGGATCGCGGGGTTTGCGGACTGGAAAAAACTTTGAATGCCGGAAAAGCCATGCCATAAGGATTTTGCGGGCATGAAAGAAGCGGCATCTGGCCTTCCATAAGAGCAAACCGGCCGGGTGGCGTTCACATATATGACAGAATATGATCGTGAAGAAATATATCGACCGGATTAAAGACTTTGCATCAAAAAAAATAGCGCTCCTGTTTTGCGTCCAGACGGCCATGTCCGCCCTGGGCCTGGCAGTCCTCTGCTGGAAATCGGTGACGCTGGTCAAGACCTGGCTTTTATTCGGCTACAGATCGAAACTCGCCCCATGGACTTATATCTTTTATCATCCCGTCAAGAGCAATTTATTCAACTATCTCGCACTATGCGCTGCGGTTGGAGTATACGGAATTCTCATCTATGTCCTGGCCGGTCGCAAGAACATCGAACTTATAAAAAACAGGCTCAGGGAAAACCATGCGGGCGTCATCATCGGCGCAGCGGGCTCGTTATTGTGTTTGATATCGATGCTGTTTATCCATCCAAACAGTCTGCGCGTCCTCCTTGCCCTGGCGGTTTTCATAAGCCCGTTTCTGTCCTTTTTCAGGCCCGCGCTATTAGAGCGGGGCGCCATCCTGGCGTCAATATTGCTGCTGCTTCTAATGCTGGCCGAAGTCGTAATGGTGATCGCGGGCCCTGTCCGGCTGGCTAACGAATACAGCGGCATGTACGGGGTGACATATCTGCGCGGACATAAGCCCGTGGACGATCTGGCGTTCCTGCAAAGGTTAAAGGGCCGGGACGTCAGGGGAGCGGTCGAGGCATTGCCCTTACTGATGGAAAGATACGGGTTGCCGCTAAATGCCGGGCCGGTAAAGAACATGAGTGACCTTGACAGTTTTGAGGGCATCCTGCAAGGTCTGAAGAAAACGGACCTGAGGGCGGCGCAGGATTATGTCCTCCGGATGATCCCTCAGGACCCTGGCCTGGAACAGATGATCTCCAACTCCCCCGGTTTCAAACAGGGCATTTCCGGCCTCTACAAGCTGGACGTCGAGGCCGTAAAGGAGTTCTATCTCCGCAACCAACTGGAATACAGTTTTCAGAACATGACCAGGGGGCAGATCAACCACATAGGCCAGATCCTAAACCCGATAAACGAGTATGAGGACGGAAGGCCATTGTCAGACATCTATATACAATACGGACTGGGCGACACCTTTATTTTCAAATGGACCATGGATTTGCTGGGCGGCATTTCGATAAACAATTACTATAAATGCTATTTCTACTATATCCTGTATTTCGCCATTTTCCTGCTCATGCTCCACCTGCTCTTCAGGGACAGGCTCTATGTGCTGACCGGGGCGACGTTTCTTGCGGTTTCCTTTTTCGCCTATGGTTACATAGGCTTCATACTAGCTCCGGGGATAGTGCCCACCATTCATTTCTTCGATGCCGTCACATTGATATTCCTGGTCCTTTTTTTCAGGCGCGGCCCGTGGTATCTGGTGCCGGCAATGTTATTTTCCCTGGCGGGCGTGGCCATGGACGGGACCTTCGGCGCAATACTGGTGGCGGCGCTGGCCGGCGCCCTGGCGCTTTATTCCATTGAAAACAAGCGGGGCGCAGACAGGTTTCTCCTGATGTCGGCCGTCTTCGCGTTGATATTGTCGGGCGCGGCAATCTTTCATTTAGTAGGGGTGGGCACTCTGGGGAAGACATTCCACTATTTTTTACTTGGGCTCTTTTCCTGGCACGCAAAGGACATCGTGATAGCCTGCACCATGCTTTACCTGATCGTATCGTATTCATTCCTCTTTGCATTGAGAAACGTCAGGCATAAGCTGAAGTATATCTATTTGTTTACCTTTATTTACACCCAGGGCCTGTTCGTCTATTACTACTGGTCGGGTCTGACGAATCATTTCCCGATGGTGGTCCCTTTCGGATGCCTCCAGCTTATACTCATGGTTTACATATCCGAAAAGGTGTTTTTTGCAGGCCGGGCGACGGCCCTGAAGGCGCTCAATATATCGAAAAAACTGCTTCTTGTAGCGGCTGTGCTCCTGGCCTCGGGCCTCGGAGCGAAATATTATGTCCAAAAACTGGCATTCGGCAGGATTTTCACGCAGCACAAGGTCTATACCTGGGATTTCGACAGGGCGAGGCTGATAACCACCATCAATCCCGGGCCGATACGGCAGAGCATCGGATTGATCCAAAAATACAGTCCCGAGGACAAGGGCATCTATATAATTTCCAAATACGATAACCTGCTTCCTTTCCTGTCGGCGCGGGCCAGCCTGATGCCGTATTTCGAGATGCCGTGGCATTTTCTTTCGGATGCCGAAAGCCGGGAGTCCGTCGATCTGCTCCGGCAGCGGAGACCGCTATATCTGTTTGTCGACACGGACATTGACCGTTATGACGAGGACCCATGGGAGAGCATCTACAGCTCCAAGACGGACATTAACGAGAGGGCTTCCAGGATCGGCAGGTACGCTGAATTATATAAACTTTTCCAGGCCGTAAAAGGCGATTATGAAAAGATAGGCGGCGGGGCCCTTCTCTCCGTTTACAAAAGAAAAACGAAAAGTTGAAAATTCCGTATATTACAGATTCCCCGCGGTCCCGGGGGATTTTCGATGCAGATCACGTATATACCGCGCTTAACCACGCCCTGAAATCCGCTTACGTGCTGACCATCCTCCTGATGGTCCCTTTTTTTCTCACGGGCGCGGCGCAGGGTTACTGGTTTACCTTCATGAGCCTCGCGGCCCTGATGCTCCTTGCGGACCTCGGTTTCTCCAGCCTTGTGCTTCAGTTCGCCGCGCACGAATTCGCCTTCCTGCGCTTTGAGGAAGGGCGGATAACGGGAAGCGAAGAGCACCTTAAAAAGCTGTCCACGTTTTTCGTTTTCTGCCTGAAGTGGGCCTTTGCCATTTTGCTTCTGGCGCTGCCCGGCGTGATGCTTGCGGGCTTCTGGCTCCTTTCAAGGAAGGCGTCCGCGGTCCCGTGGGCGGTGCCGTGGGTGCTTTATGTCCTGGGCAGCGCGCTCGCGTTCTTAAACGGGACGGTCCTTTATTTCTTCGAGGGGTGCGACCGCGTCGGCGCGGCGCAGAAGATAAGGGTCAAGACATACCTGGTGATGACGGTCCTTACGTGCGGGGGCCTTGTTGCCGGCCTGGGACTCCTCACTCTCTCGTTTTCCATGCTGGCCGGTTCCCTGGCCGGAGGCTTCCTTATAGTGCGGGAGTTTAAAAGCGCCATGACGGACCTCCTGGCGCACGCCCGGACATACGTCTATTCCTGGAGGGGCGAATTTGTCCCCCTCTTCCGCAGGTATGCCGTGAGCTGGGTGAGCGGGTATTTCATCTTTCAGATGTATACGCCGGTGATGTTCCGGTTTTACGGCCCGGTTGAGGCCGGCCGGATCGGGATCAGCATCACGTTGTGGATGGGGATATTCAGTTTCGCTAAAATCTGGGTATACGTCGTCACGCCCAAACTGAACATGTTTGCCTCGATGAGGCAATGGCGCTCGTTTGACAGGCTTTTCATGAAAAGCCTGTCCCGTTCCTGCCTCACTTTCCTGGCCGGGGCGGGGGCCGTAGCTATCTTTTTCGCGCTGGCCGGCGGCAGGTTCGCGTTTACGAAGAGGTTCGTCGGCGCCACCTCAATGACTCTTCTCGGGGCCGGCTGGTTCCTGCAAAACATCATCCATTCCCTGGCTGTATATCTTAGGGCCCACAAGGAGGAGCCGCTTGCCGTGCCTTCCTTCGTGTCGGCCGTTTACGTCTTCCCGGCGACGCTGCTCTGCGCCAGGTTCCTTCCCCTCAGGTATTTTTTCCTGGGTTTTTTATCGAGTTACCTCTGGGGCCTGCCGTGGATTGCCAACATCTTCCGCGGCAAAAGGAGGAGCCATGAAGAGGGATAAGGCCGCCGTGGCATTAAATGGATAACGCGGTAAGACCGCTCCTGACGCTGGCGATACCCACATATAACAGGGCATCCTGCCTTGACGAATGCCTTGCGCATATATGCCCGCAGGTCGATGGCATCGGGAAAGATGTGGAGATACTCGTCTCGGATAATAATTCGCCGGACGAAACCGGCGGAGTCGTCGATAAATATATTTCAGCGGGCGCCGCCATAAGATACGTCAAAAACGAGGAGAACATGGGTCCGGACAGGAACTTTTTGCAATGCTTCAGGATGGCGCAGGGCAAATACCTTCTGATCCTGGGCGACGACGACATATTATTGGAGGGGTCTGTAAAAAAGATACTTGGTGTCCTTGAAAAGGACGACTACGGGGTCGTCCACCTGGCGTCATACGGCTTTGCCGGAGATTACCGCCGGGAGATGCCGCTGGCGCGCTTCGGGGGACACGAGGTTTATGATGACGTGAAAAAATTCACCGCAAAGGCCCATTATTTCCTGACCTTCACGTCGTCCAATGTGGTCAACAGGCTCCTCGTGGACGAATCGATCGGCCTCGATGGGTTCTGCGGCACCAATCTCGTGCAGCTCGGGTGGACGTTCTCCGCCATGCTGAGGGCAAAAAAAAACGCGGTCGTGAAGGAATATCTGCTTGCCGCCAGATTGTATAATTCGGGTGGGTACGGGATTTGTGAGATATTCGGCAGGAACTTAAACAGGATCGCCAGGACTTTCATGGACGGCGGGGCCGATGAGAAATGCTTCGATATCATAAACAAAAAGTTGCTGTCCGGGTTTTTCCCCGCCAACATAGCCAGGGCCAGGATGGGCGTCATCAGCGCCAGGAACGACTGCCCGAAGACCCTCTATCCGCTTTATCGCGGCTATTTGCGGTTCTGGCTCTTTACCGTGCCCGCCATGGTGCTGCCCCGGAGGGCGGCCTGGTTTTTATATTCCCTCGCCATGCGGTCCCGCACGTATGCGCGGCTGATCAAATCCTTTTTTGCCGGGCTTTCCGGCAGGAAACCTTTTCCCGGCGGGAAACCCGGCGGCGGGCGACGCCTTTGACCGGGCGGATAAGCGTCATAATCCCCACCCTTGAGGCGGCAGGCGGCATAGGCGGGCTGATCGCGGCAGTCAGGGCGCAGACCTTTGAGGCCGCCGAGATAATAGTGGTGGACTCTTCTTCGACGGACGGCACGGCACGGATGGCCCGAGAACTGGGGGCGAGGGTCGAGGTCATCCCGCGGGAGAAGTTCGATCACGGGGGGACGAGGACGCTCGCGGCAAAAATGGCGGTCGGAGAGATCCTCGTTTTCCTCACCCAGGACGCCCTGCCCGCGGATGACAGGTCCCTTGAAAACCTCGTCGAACCGTTGCGGGAGGACAAGGGCATCGCCGCGTCTTACGGCAGGCAACTTCCGAACCCGGACGCGACGCCACTGGCCGCCCACCTTCGGCTGTTTAATTACGGGCAGAGGTCTTATAAAAAGTCCCTTGCTGACAAGGCCGGCTTCGGGATAAAGACTGTATTCCTGTCTGACTCCTTTGCCGCTTACAGGAGGAGCGCGCTTGAGGCTGTCGGCTGGTTCGGCCAAAACCTCATTTGCAGCGAGGACTCCCACGCGGGGGCAAAACTGGTCCTTGCGGGCCACAGGCTGGCATACGCGGCCGACGCCGCGGTCTACCACTCGCATAATTACGGGGCTTTGCAGGAGGCAAGGCGGTATTTCGACACAGGGGTCTTCCATGGAAGGGAAAGATGGATTTTAAAGGAATTCGGAGGGGCTGGTGCGGAGGGCAAGAGGTTTGTCGGATCGGGGCTGCGCTACCTCGCGGACAACGGCCGCCTCCGTCTGGCGCCGGAATTCCTTTTTCGGACCGCCCTGAAATATGTCTTTTACAGCCTGGGGAAAAATTACCGATACCTTCCACGCTTCGTAATCCGGAGGCTTGGCAATAACAGGAGGTGGTGGGATAAAACCGTCGCCTGACCCGGCCGCTTCAATCTTTTCTCCGGGTCTTTTTGAAATTCACGCGGGTGCTTTTCCACGGCCCTGATGGAAAAAGCCGCCAGGACGCGGCCCCGCGGCCCGGGATTACCCGGTCTCGAAATTTCAAAAGGGGGTGTTTTTCTTTTATAATAATGAGTGTCCGGGATGGGTTCATCGCGGGCAAGTTCAATCCGGGGCGGGTTCAAGCGGAATGGGAGGAGAGGCGGACGTGGGTAAAAGGGCATTGATCACGGGCGTCACGGGGCAGGACGGCGCCTATCTGTCCGAGTTGATGCTCGGCAAGGGTTACGAGGTGCACGGCGTGAAGCGAAGGAGCTCGCTCTTCAATACCGACAGGATAGACCACCTCTACCAGGGACCGCATGAGGAAAACAGGAAGTTCTTTCTCCACCATGGCGACCTCACCGACAGCACAAACATCATACGCATCATCCAGCAGGTGCAACCGGACGAAATTTACAACCTGGCGGCGATGAGCCACGTGCACGTCAGCTTCGAGACCCCCGAATACACGGCGAACGCCGACGGCCTGGGCACTCTGAGGATACTGGAGGCCATGAGGATACTGGGACTGGAGCGGAAGACCAGGTTTTATCAGGCCTCCACGAGCGAGCTTTACGGTCTTGTTCAGGCGTCGCCCCAGAACGAGTCAACCCCCTTTTATCCGAGGAGCCCGTATGCCGTCGCCAAGCTTTACGGGTACTGGATAACGGTCAATTACCGCGAGGCTTACAATATGTTCGCCTGTAACGGGATCCTCTTCAACCATGAGAGCCCGAAGCGGGGCGAGACCTTCGTCACGAGGAAGATCACCCGCGGGGTGGCCGGGATCGCCCTGGGCCTCCAGGACAGGATATACCTGGGCAACCTTTCCGCGAAGCGGGACTGGGGACATGCGATTGACTATGTCCGGGCAATGTGGCTTGTCCTGCAACAGGATATGCCCGACGATTATGTCATAGCCACGGGCGTTACAACGGAGGTGCGCGAATTTGCGCGGATGGCCTTTGACGAAGTCGGCATCAAAATAGCGTTTGTCGGCAGCGGAACCGATGAGAAGGGGATCGTGGAGGCCTGCGCCAACCCGGAGTTCCAGGTGGAGGCGGGGAAAGAAGTGATAGCCGTCGATAAAAGATATTTCAGGCCCACCGAGGTCGGCTTCCTCCTGGGCGATCCCGCCAAGGCGAGGGAAAAGCTGGGATGGCGGCCGAGTTACGATCTGCCGATGCTCGTAAAAGACATGGTGCAGTGCGACCTTGACCTGATGAAAAAAGAAAAATACCTCAGGGACGGCGGGCACGAGGTGCCAACGCGCATCGAATAGGGTCCGGGCAAACAGGAAAACAGGTGGAAAAAAGCGCGAAGATATACGTTGCCGGCCACAATGGCATGGTGGGCTCGGCAATAACGAGGGTGCTCGCGGGGGCGGGATGCACCAATATAATAACGAGGACGCATGGACAGTTGGATCTGACCGACCAGCAGGCCGTAATGGATTTTCTCATGGAGCAGAGGCCCGAATACCTGTTCCTTGCGGCGGCCAGGGTCGGCGGCATCCTCGCAAACAGCACTTACAAGGCCCAGTTCATATTCGACAACATCTCCATCGCGGCAAACCTGATCCATGCCGCCTTCAAGGCCGGCGTGAAAAAGCTCCTCAATCTGGGTTCCTCCTGCATCTACCCGAAATTCGCCCCCCAGCCCATGAAGGAGGAATATCTTCTGACGGGGCCCCTGGAGCCCACCAATGAACCCTATGCGATCGCGAAGATATCGGCGATAAAGCTCTGCAGATATTACAATGAGCAGTACGGCACGAATTTCATTTCCCTCATGCCGACCAACCTTTACGGCCCGAACGACAATTTCAACCTTGAAACATCCCATGTGCTGCCCGCCCTCCTCAGAAAGACGTTTCTCGGCAAGTGCCTCCAAACGGGCGAATTCGGGCTTATACGGAAGGATTTTCAAAAATACCCGTTATGCGAAGCCGATCCCTCCCTCATGACGGATGACGAGATTGCCGGGGTCCTCTCAAGATTCGGAATCGAGGCCGGTTCGCTCAGGATATGGGGAACGGGCAACCCGTTCAGGGAATTTCTATATGTGGATGACCTTGCCGATGCCTGCGTCTATTTTATGGACAATTGCGACTTTGAGAAAACGGGCGAGTTTGTGAACGTGGGGACCGGCAGCGAGATTGCCATAAGGGAACTGGCCGGGACAATCTCGGAGATTGCCGGCTTTCGCGGTGAAAATGCGTTCGATCCGGTTAAGCCGGATGGGACGCCCCGGAAACTGCTTGACGTCAGCAGGGCCAGGGCGCTCGGATGGGAGGCCAGGACGCCTTTGGCCGAAGGGATACGAAAGACCTATGAATGGTATGTGTCCCGTGTCTCCCGGATCGCGCCGCGCCCGTGCGGCGGCGAGTCAGCCTGACAAGGACACGTCCGTGTTTGTTTCTTGCGCCCTTGAAGGCTATCTGTTAATATACCGGATGTCTGATAGGAAACCGGAAGGCGTGAAGGGCAGGGGGACCATCATTATGCCTCCTTGTGCTTCCCGGTGGCGGGCTGCGTCCCCCCCGACCCGGATGATGTCCGGGCCGATATGAGCAGGATACTGGTCACCGGGGCGGCCGGGTTCATAGGCTTTCATCTCTCGCGGCTGCTGCTCGCGCGCGGAGACAGCGTCGCCGGGCTTGATAACCTGAATGACTATTATGACGTGAACCTCAAGCGCGAAAGGCTCAATATGCTGGAAGCGGCGGACAGGTTCAGGTTCGTCAAAATGGACCTCTCGGACAGGCAGGGCGTCCAGGGTCTTTTCGAGGAAGGAAAGTTTGATTACGTGGTGAACCTGGCCGCGCAGGCCGGCGTGCGCTACTCCCTTATCAACCCGTATTCCTATATCGACAGCAATATATCCGGGTTCATCAATATCCTGGAGGGTTGCCGGCATAACGGGGTAAGGCATCTTGTGTTCGCATCGTCCAGTTCCGTGTACGGCGCGAATACGAGAATGCCTTTCTCGGTCCACGATAATGTCGACCATCCGGTTTCCATATACGCCGCCACCAAAAAATCCAATGAGCTGATGGCCCATGCCTATTCCAGCCTTTATCAGCTTCCCTGCACCGGGCTTCGCTTTTTTACGGTTTACGGCCCATGGGGCAGGCCCGATATGGCCCTCTTCCTGTTTACCAGGGCGATCAGGGAGGGAAGACCGATCGATGTTTTCAACTATGGGAAAATGAAGAGGGATTTCACGTATATTGACGATATCGTAAAGGGGGTGGCGGAACTGATCGGCCATCTGCCCCGTCCCGATCCGCAATGGAGCGCGGACCGTCCCGATCCGGCCGCGAGTTACGCCCCTTACAGGCTCTATAACATCGGCAACAACAATCCCGTTGAACTGGCGGCCTTCATATCCGTCCTCGAGGATTGCCTGGGCAGGAAGGCCGTAATGAACCTGCTGCCGATCCAGCCGGGCGATGTCCCCGCGACTTATGCGGATATCGAAGACCTGGAGAGGGAGACCGGCTTCAGGCCCTCGACGCCGATCGAGTACGGGATCAGGAAATTCGTCGAGTGGTATGACGAATATTATTCCGTCCGCCCCTCCTAGAACCTGTCTCAAAATCGGTTCCGGGCTTTCCTGATCTCGTAATCCGAGTGGAGCTTGTATATGAAGGAAAGCGGCCAGGTGTTCAGCCGCACGGGCACGCGCTTTAACTCGAAAGGGTCGTCCCCCCTGCAAGTGAAACCCCTTTTTACGGAGGTTGCGCCGAGGAAGCCCGCCTCTCTGACCTGCCGGACCACCTCCGCGTTGTAATCGCCGTAGGGATAGCAGAAAAACTCCACCGTCCGGCCGATTCTGTCTTCTATGGTTTTCCTGGAGCCCGTGATCTCCTCTTTCAACCGCTCGGGGGGGATCCTCGTTAAAAATGGGTGGGTGTTCGTGTGGGCGCCTAAGCTCACCCCGCCTGCCGCAAGCTCCCGCGTCTTCGGCCAGTCCAGGATTTTTTTCCGCGTCCCCAATTGTTCCGCGTCCCAGAGGTTCGCCTCTCCCGCGAGCCCGGGCACCAGAAAGACGGTGGAAGGATAGCCGTAACTGCGCAGGACGGGCCAGGCGTTTTCATAAAAATCCATGTACCCGTCGTCAAAGGTAAGCGCGATCAGCCGTGACGATGATGCCCGTCCGGAGGGAGGGCCTGGAGGCCCCCCGGGCATGGCTTCGCCCCGGATAAAATCAAGTATCCCATGCAGGGAGACGACGTTGAAGCCCGCGGCCCGGAGATACCACATCTGGAAGCGGAACATGCGCGGCGTGACGTAGAGCCCGCGCATCTTTGCATGCCCCCGCGGGGGGGGCACTGCGATGTTGTGATACATGAGGATGGCCGCCCTGCTGATGGAAACTCCTCCCCTTTTAGCGTTTTATACATTATACCTTTTGCCGTCATATCCGGTCTTACGCCTTTTTTACCTTCCCTGTGTCCCGCGTGTTTTTAAAGAGGTTCCTGGTGTCCACTATGAGCCTCGAATGATCGAGGATGAACTGCGGGTCGTAGGCCGAATGGTCGGTCGCGACAAGCACGCAGTCGTAAGAGGCGAGGCCCCCGGCCGTAAGCGGCACGGAGGTCTTTTCCACCCTGAAGTGCCTCATCCTGGGGGCCGCGGGTATGTGGGGGTCGTTGTAATCCACGATCGCGCCTTTCCTCTCCAGTATCTCAATCAGCTTGAACGACGGGGACTCCCTGGGGTCGTCCACGTCTTTTTTGTAGGCCAGGCAAAGGACGAGGACCCTGGCCCCGTTCAGGCACTTGCCGTGTTCATTCAATGCCTCCGCGGTCCGCTCCGCGACCCTGTAGGGCATCGAGGTGTTTATCTCGCCCGCAAGCTCGATGAACTTGGTCGGACAGTCGTACTCCCTTGCCTTCCACGTGAGGTAGAACGGGTCTATCGGGATGCAGTGGCCGCCCAGTCCGGGGCCGGGATAGAATGCCTGGAACCCGAATGGTTTCGTACTGGCCGCCTCGATGACCTCCCAGATGTCTATGTCCATCCGCTCGAAGAGGACTTTCAGTTCGTTGACGAGCGCGATGTTGACCGCCCTGTAGATGTTCTCCAGCAGCTTTGCCGTCTCCGCGACCCGCGTGGAAGAGACGGCAACGGTCCTGACCACGATCGTGTCGTAGAGGGTTTTGGCCGCCTCCAGGCATTTCCCCGTGTAGCCGCCTACCACCTTGGGGATGGTGCGGGTCGAAAAATCCCCGTTGTTCGGGTCCTCCCGCTCCGGCGAGTATGCCAGATAAAAGCCGGCGCCGGCCCGCAGGCCGCTTTCGTTGCCTTCGAGTATCGCCCTCATGTCCTCATCGGTCGTGCCGGGATACGTCGTGGACTCGAGTACTATGAGCTGACCCTCCCTCAGGTGGCGGGCTATGGACTTCGCGGTGTCGAAGACGTATGTCATGTCGGGTTCCCGGTTGGCGTTTAAAGGCGTGGGGACGCAGACGATGACGCAGTCCATCGCCTGAAGACGGGAAAAATCCGAAGTCGCGCTGAAGGATTTGAGGTCTTTTATCTTTGCGTCGCCGATGTGTCTGATATAGCTTTTGCCCTGCCCGAGGAGATTGACCTTTCCGTCGTCGACGTCAAACCCTGTCACGCGGAAGCCGGCCCGCGAGAACTCCAGTACGAGGGGCAGGCCCACGTATCCGAGCCCTATCACGCCTACCTGCGCCCGCATCGAACGGATCTTTTCAAGAAGCTCCGGGTGCCCCTTCGCCGCTTTTCCGTCCTTTTTTTCAAGGACCTCTTCTGACTTGACAGTGATCATAAGACCTCCGCAGGACTTTCATGTGGGAATTTTTACTTTGGAGCGGCCGGGACGCTATGTAATTTTCTATCACCATACGCGGGGGTTGTCAACAGCATCTCCGCGCCCGCATCTCCGGCCCATCTGGCAAATTTGACAAATGCACTCTTATCTGATAATCAATGGACAAGCGGGCGTATCCCCCATGGAAAACATGAGAAACCTCCTTTTTGCGCGCGCCCTCATGGGTACAAGCCTCGGGTTCCACATCAGCTATGTAGCCTTCGGGATCGGGTTGCCGCTGCTGCTTTTCATATCGGAACTTCTGGCCCTGAAGACGGGAAACGATCTCTATCACAGGCTGGCCAGGGGCTGGGTCCGCCCGATGACGGTGCTTTTCGCCATCGGCGCGGTCTCGGGGACGATCATCTCCTTCGAGCTTGGCCTCCTGTGGCCAAGGTTCATGGGTTTCAGCGGCCCGATGATCGGCCTGCCGTTCTGGCTGGAGGCGTTCGCTTTCTTCGTGGAGGCTATCTTCATCGGCCTTTACGTATACGGGGAAGACCGGCTGTCCCGAAGGGCGCTTCTTTTTTGCACGGTCCCGATCACGATCGCGGCGGCGGCCTCGGCGGTGGCTGTAATAAGCGCAAACGGCTGGATGAATTCGCCTGCGGGTTTTTCTCTGTCAAACTCCGTCGCGCCCGGTGCCCGGCTGGCCGGCGTACGGCCATGGCGGGCGCTCGCAAACGGGGCCTGGGCTCACGAGGCGCTGCACGGCACCCTGGCGGCTTATGCGGCCTGTTCGTTCGCGGCCGCCGGCGTGTACGCCTTCCGGCTTCTGAGGGGGGACGATAAAGCCCTCTGCAGGCTGGGGCTTACCCTCTGTCTTGCCGTGGGCGCAGTGGTTGTCCCGCTGATGCTCATTACGGGAGATTACTCCGCGGTGTGGGTGGCCCATGAGCAGCCCGCGAAGCTGGCTGCCATGGAGGTCGTGCCCAATACGGTCCGGGGTGCGCCGCTGATAATAGGCGGGTGGCTGGACAAGAGGACCAACCGGGTCCGGTACGGCCTGCCGGTGCCGAAGATGCTGAGCCTTCTGGCCTTCCATGATCCCGATGCCCGGGTGCAGGGGCTCGATGCGTTTGCTCCCGCGCTGAGGCCGGACGCAAACAAGGTCCATCCCTTTTTCGACCTTATGGTCTTTTCCTTTTTCGTGATGCTTGCGCCCTCGTTCTGGTTCTGGATTGCGCGATGGAGAAAAAAAGGAAAAGGAAAAGGAAAAGGAAAAGACGTGTTTTCCTCGCGCCGGTTGCTTATCTCGATAATCATAGCCTCTCCGTTCGGGCTCCTGGCCCAGGAGGCGGGCTGGATGGTCACCGAATTCGGGCGGCAGCCCTGGATGGTTTACCGGGTAATGAATGTTTCCTCGGGTGTCACCCCGAGGTCCGTGGAATGGGTCTTCGTTTTGTTTGCCCTGGTATATGCGGCGCTCACGGCCGGGCTTCTGCGGCTCCTTCCGGCGCACGGCCGCATACGGGACGATAAGGAGGGGACATGCTGATGGGCCTTCCGGAAAATCTGGCGGCCCTCCTGGTCCTTCTGGGACTTGTCATGTATTCGGTTTCCGCGGGCGCGGATTTCGGGGGCGGCCTGTGGACCGCACTTTCCAGCGGGCCGCGCGCAAACGAGCAGAGGGAGGCCCTTTTCGAGGCCATCGGCCCCGTCTGGGAGACAAACCATGTCTGGCTCGTCTATATAGTGGTCGTGCTTTTCACTTGTTTTCCCGGAGGTTTCGAGGCCCTGTTCATCGCCCTTGTCTTCCCGCTTGTTTTTTCCCTCGTGGGAATAAATTTTCGGGGCGCCGCGTTTGTATTCAGGCATTTCGGGCGGTCCAAACGCATCCGGCTGCCCGGCATGGAGGCCGTTTTTTCCATCGCGAGCGTCCTTACGCCGTTTTTTATGGGGATGGCCGTCTCATCGGTCGCCGGGGGCCGCATCCGTATCGCCGGGGGCGCGCCGGGCCTGATGCCGTACCTGGCGACCTCCAGCCCCTCCGGCCCCTCCGATTGGATAACCCCCTTCACCGTTATCGGCGGTTTTATCGGGCTGGCCATCTGCGCATACGTCACGCCCATATACATGACGGCCCGTACTGCCGGGGAGCTGCGGGAGGATTTCAGAAGAAAGGCCATCGCGGGGGGTATTGCGCTAGGGTTTCTGACTGCGGTCGAAGCGGCGGTTTCCCGGTTCGACGCCCGTCTTTTCTTCGACCGCTTCATCCGCCCGGCGCCCCTCTTGTTCGTGGGGCTTGCGGTCCTTTCGGGCAGCCTGACCCTGGTCCTGCTCTGGCGAAGGGCTTACGGCCTTGCGCGGTGGATTGCCGATTTCACGGTCGCCTTCACCATAACGGGGTTTGCCGCGGCCCTCTATCCGTACATGATTATCGGGCAGCTCAGTTTCGCGCAGGCCGCCTCCGGCAGGCCGACCCTCCTTGCGGTCCTGATAACGCTTCCGGCAGGCGCGGCGCTCCTGGCGCCCTCGCTCTTTCTTTTATACAGGACCTTCGGCGCAAGTGCGCTGCCGCGCCGGCCGTATCAGGGGAAATAGCTTACCGTCTCTTGTATCCCCAACCGTCTTTTTCCATGGGCACGGCCGGGTTTGCGGCCGCCTCCAGGATGGAGCCGTCGAAAAGCCTCACGTTTCTGTAGCCAAGCAGGTCGTGCAGGACGAAATAACCCAGCGCCGCGCTTGTGCCCTGATCGCTGTAAGTGATGATCCGGGCGTTCCTGTCCGCGGGGATGCCCACACCCATGGCCGCCCGTCTCAACTCCGCAAGGGGCCTCATGTAGGACGGGGAGAAATTGATCCCGCCGATGGTCATGAAATCGGCCGGCCACAGCCTGGAATGGGGCAGATGGCCGTATCTCTTTATGTAGCTCTTTTTTTCAAATCCGAAATCCTCATCCGGGGAGCGGTTGTCCACGAAGACGACCCCGGGCTGGCGGAGGTCCTTTTTTGCCTCGCTCATGGTGGCCAGCCTGCCCTTTTCCAATCTGCCCGTGAAGTTTCCCGGCCAGGGGACGGCGGGCTGGCTGGAGACCGGCTCCTTTTTTTGTTTCCAGGCCGCAAACCCCCCGTCGAGGATGGCCACCCTGTCATGCCCCAGGGCCTCGATGGTCCAGAGGGCGCGGGCGCTCCTGGCCGTGTCCTGGGCGGTCGTCCCGTCATCGTAGATGACGACGAAGGAGTCATTGTTGACGCCGAAACCGCGGAGCATGCGCACGAGGGCCGGCACCTTCGGCATCATGTATCCCACGTATGCGTCGTTTTCCGTCTGCCAGGGGCCGAATGCCCTTGCCGCCCCCGGCACGTGCTCTTTTTCGTACCGGGTGAAGGCCCCGACGTCAAGGACCACGACTCGTGGCGCCTTGAGGTTGGCTGCCAGCCATTCGACGCTGACCAGGTGGCTTGGCGCCGCCTGCGCCAGGGCGGCCGACGAGCAGCCGATTAAAATCAAGGCGGTTAAAACGCCCGTTAGTTTGGCTCTGAATGTATGCATTATGGTCCCTCCGTTTTTATTGAAATGTCCCTCCGGCGCTGCTACCGCGTTACGAAGCCCCATGCGAACCTGACCATTGGGAGTTTTTTGTTCCGCGCGTAATCGAGCATCGAGCCGTCATAGACCTTTACGTCCCTGTAACCCAGCAGCTCGTGCAGGACAAAATAGCCCATGCCCGCGAACTGGCCGCTGTTGCAGTAGACGATGATCGGCCTCGATTTGTCCTCGGTAAGGCCGGTCCCCCTCGCCATGGCCTCCAGTTCCCTCCTGCTCTTGATGGTGGCGGGAGCGCGGTCGGCCCCGGCATTGGTCATGTAGGTGGCGGGAAAACTGAGAGAGCCGGGTATGTGGCCGTAACGCGGGACGGAGCTTTCCTTCGAAACGCCGAAATGCTGTTCGGCCGGCCTGTCATCGACGAAGATCGCCCTGCGGGTCTTCAGGTTGGCGATTACGTCGGCAAGTGTTGCGACCCTGGACTTGTCGGGTATCGCCCTGAAGTTGCCCGGTTGCGGCGTCGGCACGGCCTTCGTGACTTTGCGTCCCTCGAACGTCCACTTGGTGAAACCGCCGTCAAGGTAGGACACCTTCCGGACCCCCATGGATTCCATGACCCAGGTTGCCGACGCCCCCTTGGTGGCGTCGCTTGCTGTGTTGCCATGGTCGTAAATGACGACGTATGAGGACTGGTTGGCGCCGAGCGCCCGCATCATCACGCCGAAATCGGCCGGGGTCGGCATCAGCAGGCACATAGTTACGCTGCTTACCACCTCGCATCCGGTGAAATACGGCAGGCTGACCGCCCCCGGTATATGGGCGAAACCGTAATTCGACGCGGTCCTGACGTCGATGACAACCAGGCCGGGCTCTCCCAGGTGCCGCGCGAGCCACCCCGTGGAGACCAGGGGCGGCACGGCGCGCGCCTTGGCGACCGGAGGCGCGAAGGCGAATCCGGCCGCGGCCATCAGAAACACGATCATAAGCGGCTTTATCAGGTGCC
>JAJYGJ010000047.1 GCA_021790695.1 Nitrospirota bacterium
CCGCAGGCGAGTTTTCGCCGGACGCAGCGGAGCGAGGCACGCAGCGGCAGGAAAAATGGATAGCGAGCGCCAAGCGAGCGAATATCGATGAAATCGAAAAATCCCCGCATTGAGTTCCCGCGGAACTCAAAAGCCCAAAAAAGAAAAAGCGGAACCGCCATCGCCCGGCGGCGGTGCAGGCCGTTAAAGGGCCATGGGGGCGCGGGACGCTTTTTGCTTCTGTTAATATAAAGCATGGGTGCGGGAAAAGTTCTGGTCGGCATGTCCGGCGGGGTGGACTCCTCCGTGGCCGCCCTCCTTCTGAAGAGCCAGGGCTACCAGGCGGAGGGCGCAAGCCTTCTCATGCTCGAGACAAGAAGGGGAAAGGCTGAGGACGCGCGCTCCTGCTGCTCGCTTCAAAGCGTTTCCGATGCGGCGGCGACGGCGCGCGTCCTGGGCATCCCGCACACCATGATCGACGCCCGCGACATATTCATCGAAAAGGTGATCGGGCCCTTCGCCGCGGCTTACGCAAACGGACTTACGCCGAACCCGTGCATCCTCTGCAACCGGCATGTGAAAATACCCCTGCTCCTTGAGGCCGCAAATGAGCGGGGAGCGGCTTTTATCGCGACCGGACACTACGCCCGCATCCGCCCGCAAAACCAAAAAGGGGCGGCCGGGCTGATGGCGGCCGTGGACGGGAAAAAAGACCAGTCATACGTCCTTTACGCGCAGAAAATCGAGGAGCTTCAGAGGCTTTTGCTCCCGCTCGGCGACCTGAGCAAACAGGAAGTCCGAAGGCTTGCCGCGGAGGCCGGGCTGCCGGCGTTCAACCGCCCCGAGAGCCAGGAGATATGCTTCGCCGGGGGCGATGAATACATGGACATGGTAAGGGCGCTTGCGCCCGGCTGCCCGTCGGAAGGCCCCATCCTGGACGATGCCGGAAGACGGATCGGCACCCACTGCGGCATTTCCGGATATACTATCGGCCAGAGGAAAAGACTTCGCATAATGAATGAGCCAGGCGGGCGCGCCCCCGAACCCCGGTACGTCTACCGCATAGACGCATCCGCGAACGCCATTTACGCGGGCCGGAGAGAAAACGCGCTCGTGAAGGAGATAGAGACGGAGGACTTGAACTGGCTTCTTCCGGGCCATCGGCGCATGGACCGGTTCGGGGCCGGGGTGAAGGTGCGCTCGATGATGAAGCCCGCGCGCGCAAAGGTATGCCCCTCGGGTGCGTTTTTGTCCGCCAGGGTGGAATTCGAGGAGCCCCAGTGGGCGCCCGCCCCGGGACAAAGCGCGGTATTTTACGACGGGCCGACCGTGATAGGAGGAGGCATAATAAAGGCGTGGCAATGAGCGCGCCCTGAAAAGGCTCAAATCAAAAAAAACGAAAACTTTCCTGGAATGGAGGGAAAAGCCGCATGAGCGGGGGCAAGGTATTATCGATAAACATAAGCGAAAAGAAGGGCACGAGGAAAAAGCCGGTCCAAAGCGCCTATCTCAGGGAAGACCACGGCATCGAGGGCGACGCCCACGCCTCCGCGCTCTGGGGCAGGCAGCTAAGCCTGCTTGCGATTGAAAGCATCCGGAGGGCGCAGGCAAGGCAATATGCCCCGGGGGATTTCGCGGAGAACATAACCACCGAGGGCCTGGTGCTCACGGAGCTTGCCGTGGGCTCGAAGCTCAAGATCGGGCGGTGCCTTACCGAGGTGACCCAGATAGGAAAACGCTGCCACGAAAAATGCGAGATCTACAAGGAGGCTGGCGACTGCATAATGCCGAAGGAGGGCATATTCGTAAAGATCATCGCCGGGGGATGGGTGAGGCAGGGCGACCCCGTGACGCCCCTGTGACATCCCGATGAAAAGGGGCCCGGCGATAAAGGCCGTCGTCATAACGCTTAGCGACAAGGGCTCGAAGGGCCTGCGGACGGACGAAAGCGGTCCGCTCGTCTCCGAACTGCTCTCCGCGATAGGCGCGTGCGTGCTCCACTACGAGATGATCCCGGATGACCCGGACCGCCTGAGAGAAAGCCTGATCAGGCATTCGGCCCTCGCGGATCTCATAAACACCAACGGCAGCACGGGACTTGGACCAAGGGACATCGCCCCCGAGACGACGGCGGCCGTCATCGACAGGGAGGTGCCGGGCATCGCCGAGGCCATGAGGGCACGCGGGATGAAAAACACCGGGCGGGCCATGCTCTCGAGGGGCCTTGCGGGCACGAGGGGCAAATGTCTTATAATAAACCTGCCAGGCAGCCCCAGGGCCGTGCGCGAATGCCTGGAGGCCGTGCTTGAGACCATACCCCATGCGTTAAGCATGATAAAAGGATCCGGGGAGGACTGCGCCAGATGAACAATGTAACGTTTCCGCTTGCCTTCGTGGCGGGGCTGCTGTCTTTCCTTTCCCCGTGCGTCCTGCCGCTGGTGCCCTCTTACGTGTCGTTCATAACCGGCCTTTCATTCGAAAGCCTGGTTTCCGCATCGGCCGAGGAGAGGGCAAGGATCAGATGGCTCACCATAAAAAATTCCGTCGCTTTCATCCTGGGTTTCTCTGCCATATTCATCGGGGTTTTCGGCTTCTCTTCTTCCTATGTAGGGCATTGGCTCTTCCATTACAAGAACACGATCCGTATCGCCGGCGGGATACTCATAATCGTTTTCGGGCTCTTCATCTCGGGTATCATCAAGCTGAATTTCCTTATGAAGGAAAAAAAGCTCCACTTGAGCGGGCGCCCGGCCGGTTATATCGGCGCCTTCCTCGTAGGGATGACGTTTGCCGCGGGATGGACCCCCTGCATAGGGCCATGGCTGGCCAGCATCATGATGGTGGCCGCCGCCAAGGGGTCCACTGTTTACGGGCTGAAACTCCTCTCCGTATATTCGCTGGGCCTGGCGGTGCCGTTTTTCGTCTCCGCCCTTGCGATGAACAGCTTCCTCAGTTACTCGAGGCGCATAATGAAGTACATGCCCGCCATCATGTTCATAAGCGGCCTGATACTGATGGCCTTCGGAGTATTGCTGCTTACGAACAAGGTACAGGAGATTTCCGGGCTGATCGGCGGCCTTGGCATGAACGCCGACAAGCTGCTGAAGTAGGACCGTCTCAAAATCGCTTTTTCCCCCGGCTGAAAGAGACGGGTTCTTGGAAACCCTCCGCCCTCATCTGAAAAAAATCAGCGTTTCGAGGATAAAAAGCGGCAGTAGTATCGGAAGCGAGTATTTAATCATGAAGCCCAGGAAGTCCGGCATCCGGACCCCCGTCTCCTGGGCGATGGAGCGCACCATGAAGTTGGGGGCGTTGCCAATGTACGTGAACGCCCCGAAGAAGACCGCGCCCGCCGACACGGCCTCAAGATAAGCCGGATGATGCCTTATGAGCAGGCCCACCGCGCCCGGCCCGCCCGCCCCGGGATAGAAAGTCCCGAGGGCCGTCTTGAATAAGGCCAGATAGGAGGGAGCGTTGTCCAGGAAGCTTGAAAGGGTCCCGGTGGCCCAGAAATAATGGGCAGGCGATTTCACGGCCCTCGTGAGGAAACCCATGTGCCCCGCGGCCCCGGCCTGGAGGATGTAGATC
>JAJYGJ010000057.1 GCA_021790695.1 Nitrospirota bacterium
GCGGAGGCGGCCGAATCGTTTTTTTTTCTGGAAGAAAAAGGCGGACCCGGACATCAGGGTCTGGATCGCGGACAAGTTCCTCTCCAGGAACCTGGACGTGGAGCCGGCGAAGGACTCGCGTTTCATATATATACATTTCCTCTCCACAAACCCCCGGTTCGCCGCCGCGGCCGCCAACGCCTACGCCAGGGCCTACAGAGATTACAACCTGGAACTGAAGGTGAAACCGTTCCGGTACGCGAGCCGGTGGCTTGCCGGCAATCTCGCCCAACTCAGGGACAAGGCGGACGAGACAAGCCGGACGCTGAGGCAATACCGGAAAAAAGAGGGCATAATCGCCGGCGCGGGCCAATATTATGACAGCTCGGTGCATGATCTGGACATCCTGAACACGGAGCTTGAGGGGGCAAGGGAGAAACTCCGCGAGGCCGCGCTCGCATACGGGCGCGCCATGCGCTGCCGGGGACGGTACGGGAGCCTTCCGGAAGTGCTGTCCAACACCTTCATCCAGGACCTGAAGGCCCAAAAGGTGGGCATTGAAACCGCGCTTGCGGGCCTCGCGGGCAGGGTGGGGAGAAAAAATCCCCGGTACACGGGGCGCCTCTCCGAGCTTCAGATCGTGAACGCGAGGCTCGGCGCCGAGATGCAGAATATCGTTGATTCCATCCGCAGGAACTACACGGTCGCAAACGACCGTGTACGGAGGCTGGAGGCCGCCGCGGCCCTCCAGAAGGGCCGCGCGCTCTCCCGCGAGATGTCCATGTACAGGGCCGATTCGCTGGACGCCGCCTCAGACGTCTCAAGAGAGGCGTACAAGGCCGCGCTGAAGGAATTCAACGAAAGCCTCCTTGACGGCGACATGAACAGGACAAACGTGTTTTTCATAGACGCCGCGGTGCCGCCGGAGGAAAAGTTCGGCCCGGACCTGCCGCTCAATATGGTTCTGGCCGCGATAGCCGGCCTCCTGCTCGGCGCCGCCCTGGCCTTCTTTTCCGAATACCTGGATGACACCATAAAGCACGCAACCACCGTCGAGGCGGCACTCAATGTCCCGGTGCTGGGCGCAATCGCGCCCGCCAGTTATGAGCAATAAAAATGAAATGCGCCCCTCCCGGGCCTATTCACGCTCATTGCCGCCCGGGCGGACCCGCGGCCCGGATGAACGTCAAATGAAACAGGGGGCCTGATGGAAAATGACGGAACATATCCGGTCCGCGACATGCGGGCGGGGCGGGAGGGGCCGCCCCCGTGCAGGATCGGGGAGATACTGGTCAAGGCAGGGAAAATCTCGACGGCCGATCTGTCGAACGTGGCGGATATGCAAAAAACGGAAGATATCCTCTTCGGCGAGGCTGCGGTAAAAATGGGCCTGATCACCGGGGAGGACCTTGCCTGGGCCCTGGACGTCCAGTTTTCATGCCGCCCTCTTGCGTCCCCGGGGCAGGGGGCGGTCTCCGCGGAGATAATCGCGGCGCACAGGCCCTCGGACGCGCTGACGGAGGTCTTCCGCTCGATAAGGGGCAGCCTGATACACTCCGGGGTCGGCGGACGGATAAAGACCGTCTCCATAATCAGCCCGGACAGGGGCGAAGGAAAGACGTTCATAGCGGCCAACCTGGCCGCGTCGTTCGCTCAAATCGGGTGCGCGACACTCCTGGCGGACTTGAACTTCAGGACGCCCAGGATACACGAACTCTTCGGGATAAAAAACAACTGCGGGATAAGCAGCCTCCTGATAAGAAGGGCGGAACTGGACGAGGCCGTCCGCGAAAGCTCGATACCGTCCCTGCGCGTCCTGCCGTCGGGGCCGGCGCCTCCGAACCCCGGCGAACTGATGGGCTCGGGCGATACGAGACAGTTGATCTCGGCGCTCAAGGATACATTCGACGTGGTCATTGTCGATACGCCCCCGTTTTTGACGGCCTCCGACGCTGTGGCGACCGCCCCGCACACCGACGGGATGCTACTCGTGGCATCCAGGGGCCGGACCACCATGGCGACGCTGGGGGCGGTAAAAAGGGGTCTTGAGAACTCCGGCGGGAGGATCATGGGCGTCCTGATAAATGAGCCGCCGCCGAAACAGGGAGACGCCCGGATGATGAAATCATTGATAAAGGCATGGGGTGAGACCATAGGCGGGATGAGACCATGGGTGAGGGCGAGGAGGATGAGAGTGAAGCCATGGGTCCCGAGATGATCGCGCTTCCCGCGGCATGGCACTTCCCGCTCCCGGACGCGCCCCATGCGGACATTACCCATTTGACAGGGGGGATGGACCGGGCGGACTCGCTGCTTGTCGCGGCCGCCCTCACGGTTTTTTCAATCCGCATGGGCATAAGGCGGAAAAAGGAGGGGCGCGGGAAAAAAAGGCCGTTTCCGGGGCCCAAGGTGCGCCCCTCGAAGGTCACGGTCCTGTGCTCGGTCGCGGCGATATACGTGCCGACGTTCCGCAAGCTCTTTGCGTATGGCTGGAGATTCGCCGATTACGGCCAGGGGCCGCTTGTGCTCGCGGCCTTCCTGTGGCTGCTCTGGAGGCGGAAAGAGGTCTTTTCCGGCCCGGTGGACGAGCGGGCACACCCATTTTTCCTCGCGCTTATGGCGTGCGGGCTGCTGATGTACCTGTTCGGCTCGGCGGAAAAGACCCTCGTGATCGAATCGATATCGATGATCCCGGTCTTCATAGGGGCGGCCGGCCTGCTGTTCGGCGGCGGCGCGGCGCGCCGCATACTCTTCCCCGCGCTTTACCTTCTCTTCCTGGTCCCTCCTCCGCTGTTCATGATCGACATGATCACCTCCCCGATGAAGAAAATGGCGACGGCCGCATCGGTCCTTATCCTGCGAGGCATAGGTTACCCGGCCGGCCGGACCGGCGTCCTTCTGCGCATCGGGGATTACATGCTCGTGGTCGGACGCGCCTGCAGCGGGATGCGCTCGCTCGTGGCGCTGATGGCGGTGGGGGCCCTCTACGCGTACCTGCGGAAGATGCCGGGCCTTAAAAGGGCCTTCCTCCTCGCGTCGGTCCTGCCGATATCGATCGGGGCCAATGTGGCCAGGCTGGTCGCCCTGGCGCTGGTTACCTATTATTTCGGAGAGGCCGCGGGCCGGGGCCTGCTCCATGAAGCACTGGGCTTGTTCGTCTTTCTGGCCGCCCTGGCCTGCCTCTTCGGGCTTGAGGAGGCCATGACGAGGGGAAAAAGGACGGGATATGCGCGCTGAGATCAAGACCGCCCTTGCGACCGTCCTTCTGCTGGCTGCCGGCGGCGCCGCCCTTATCCACAAGGCGGAGGGCACGCCGCAGCCGAAAAACGTGGACCTTGCCGCCCTGCCCGCCCGGATCGGCCCGTGGCGGCTGATCTACAGAAAAGACGGGGTAAACGGGTTCGAGTCCGGTTTCCTGAACGCGGCCGCCTTCAGGATATACCGGCGCGCCGACGGCAAAACGGTCATGCTGGCAATCTCGTACAGCTCCGACCAGAAGGAGCGCTTCAGCCTTCATCCGCCGGACGGCTGCTATCGCGCCGCCGGGCTCGACGTCACGCTGTTCGGATCGGCCGGGGACGGCGCGGGACTGGTGCTCCAGCGGATGCTGGTGCAAAAAGGCATGTATATGGAGCCCGTCCAATACTGGATCGTCCTTGGCGGCAAGGTGATGACAAGCCAGTTTGAGCGCAAATCGCGGCAGATCTACTACAGCCTCTTCGGGACGCGCGCGGCCGGGGTCCTGGTGAAAGTCTCCTCCCTGCTGCCGGCCGGTAACGACTTCAGAGGCGAGTACAGGGCACAGATGAAATTCATTGGCGACCTCTACAGGTCGGCGGACCCGCGGTTGAGGAGACTTCTTTTTGGCGACTGCAAGCCGCTCTAGATGCGCGGCGGCGCTTGCCGCCCTGACGCCCCTCTTCGCCCTGGCGCTCGTCCTGCCCGGCTGCGGCAGGGCCCGCGCCAACGGGCCGACACAGGTGCTGGCGAGGGTGGACGGCACGGAGATTACAGTCAGCGCCTTCGAGCGGCAGGTCCGCGACCTGCCGCGGGCCGCCCGCAAACTCGTGGAAGGCGCGGGCGGGACGGCGCTCCTAAACAGCATGATCGACAGGGAACTGCTCTATCAGGAGGCGAAAAAAAAGGGGCTGGACGAAGACCCCGACATAAAAGGCAGGATCGAGGACACGGAAAAGGACGTGCTCGCTAACGCATTGATCGAACGGGAGACCGCGGGAAAGACAAGAGTGGGCGACGGCGAGGCGCGGCTCTATTACAACAGCCATCCCTCGGAGTTCAGGGACGTCCGGGAAGTGAGGATAAGCCGGATTGTCGTGCCCGATGAAAAGAACGCCGCCCGCCTGCTGGCCGGATTGAGGAAAGGGGCCGATTTCGGCAGACTGGCCGCCATGTACTCCGCCGACAGGCGAAGCGCGGCGCGGGGCGGGGATATGGGCTATTTCGCATACGGGCAATTGCCCGCCCGCATCAGGGACGCGGTTTTCGGGAGTAAAAAAAAGGCGGGCGGGAGGAACGCGGTCTTCAGGGTCTTCAGGACGGGCGCAGGCTACGGGATATACCGGATAACGGACAGGCGCACGGTCAATTATCCCTTTGACAAGATCAAGGGCGCGCTGGAGAGGCGACTGGCGGACCTGGAATTCGAGAAGGCGGTTCAAAACCTGGTAAGCCGGCTGAGAAAAGGCGCGAAGATAGAGGTCAACAGGGCCGTCTTTCGAAGCGGCCCTGCCGGAAGGCAGCGCAGGTGATCCGGAGCGCGGAAGCCGCCGCCACGCCCGGCAGTTTCACCGGCCATCTGACCGGATCCTCCGGTGCCGGCCCGGCCCCGGGCGGCAGCGACTGGAGCGTGCCTGCCGCGGGCCTGTGCGTCTATGTCTTTTTTTTCCTGCTGGGCGCGCTGCTCGGGCTGCCCGGCCTGAACATGGCCGGATCGTTCCTGCTTTTATATATCCTCCTCATGGGCAATCACCGGCGGATGTTTTTCCTCCGAATGGACATGACGGTGGGCGTCTGCCTTCTGCTTGCGGCCTCATCCGGCGTCAATCTGCTCATAAACCACGGACTGACCGGGCCGGGATACTATGTCAAATTCCTCACCATGTGCCTTCTCTATGTCCTTGTCTTCTCCTACGATTACAGCCCGCTTTACGACAACGACCAAAGGAAATACATGATCGCGGCCATACTCCTTGTCCTCCTGGTGTCGGTGATCTCCGGAAGGACATTCGAACAGCCGGGCATAAGATGCCTGCCAGGCATAAGACCGGGCGTAATCCGCTCCTCCGGGATGTTCGTCAACCCGAACAACCTGGCCCTCATGGCCCTGGCCCTTCCCATGTTCATCAATGAGGAAAAAGACGGGCTGCCGGCAAAGGCGGCCATACACCTTTTTGTTCTGTTCATCCTGGCCCTATCGGCGACGTCGGGCGCGCTCATCGCGTATCTCGCCGCATGGGCATATAAAGCCAGGAGGAAGATATTCCGGGCGGGCCCGCTCCTGATCGCCCTTCCGGCCCTGGCCGCGGCCCCCCTGTATGCCGGCCGCCTGATGGAGATACAGGCGGTAAGAAAAATAGCGGCGCAGGCCACCGTCCTCAGGCTGTACCTGCCCGGCGTCCTCCGGATGCAAAGGCTCGATTACGGGCGGATAATGGCAAGATACGGGGCCTCGTCGCTGTCCGGCATCTGGCGCGTGAAGCAGGGTCTGCGCGCGCTGGGCGTGATTGCAAAGGGCGGCCTGATCCACCTGCTCTTCGGCAACGGGATAGGCAGTTCCGCATATCTCCTTGGAAGCCTGCCGCACAACGAATACCTCCGGGTCCTGCTCGAACAGGGTGTTGCGGGCTTCGCGCTTGTAATGGGGCTTTTTTTCATGGTCGCCAGGCGCCTGGACAAACGTTACACCCACATCCTCCTGATGTTCGGCGTCTTCTGCTTCACGGAGAACAACCTTGATAACCTGCTGTTCATGAGCGTCTTCATATTTTTCATCGCGACCGCGCAGATGAAAGTGGCGGGACAGAAAAGATGGCGCCTGTTCAAGAAGGCATGAGACATCGTATCGGATACCGGGACACCGGCATAAGATGCCTGCCGGGCATAAGATGCCTGCCGGGCATGATGGCCATGATGGCGCTCGTGCTGCCGCCCGCCGCAGGCCTCTGCCGCGCGCGAAGCCAGGTGTATTTAAAAGTGTATTCAAAGGCGCGGGGCGCGCGAACGTATTTCTATTCAGGCGGCGACATCTCCGCGATATTGAACCATGCGATGAAGGCGGCCGGGGGCAAACCGGCCGTTATTTATCTGCCCGCGGGGAAATACCCGGTGGCGGCAACGATAGAGATACCCTCTGGCGTGACCATAAGGGGAAGCGGCCCCCGGAGCGTATTGATCATGGCGACCGGGTTCAGGGGGCGGCAGTTCATCACGAACCTCGACCACGCGCGGGGAAACAGGGACATCGCGCTCGATTCCCTGGCTATCGAGGCCCAAAAAGGCGCAGATGGGCTGAAAGGGCCGGACCCGGGGTTGGTCAGGTTTGAAAACGTCGCCGGGCTGACCTTGGAAAACCTTTCGATAACGGCGGACTCCGGGCTGTACGCGGTAGACCTCGCCTGGTGCGTGCGCCATGCGGAGATCAGGGGCTGCCGCATCCGGAACGCCAGCACGGGCGGATGCGTGATGGCGAGAAACGGCAGCCCCGGCCGGCCCTGCCCGTCCGGCCGCATAGAGATAACGGGCAATGAGGTCTCTTCCGGGTCGCGCGACGAACCCATTGCCGTATTCGGATGGATGGGGGAGATAAGGGACGTGGTGATTTCAGGCAACAGGGTGGCCGCCGCCGGTGCGTCCTTCGGCATCACGGCGTATGGCGCGGGCGCGCCGGGCGGCACCGGGCGGCTCTCAAGGGCGGTCATCAGGGACAACACGGTCACGGGCGGAGAAAACGGCGGCATCGCCGTTATGGACGGCGCGTCATTCGTATGTCTCACCGGCAACCGTGTCTCGGGGGCCCGCGGGGACGGCATCTTCATAGACCGCGGAGGCCGCGGCCTGCGCCGTCCGCGAAACATCCGCGTCCTTGACAACGTGATCGCGGCACCGGGCAGATACGGCATATTCGCCTCCGGCCGGCGCGTGGAGCTGTCCGGCAACCGCATCCGGGGCTGCGGCGCCGCGGGGATATTCGCGGCCGCGGCAACCCGTATCCGGGCCAACGCGATCTCGGGATGCCGGCCCGCGATCCTGATCGCCGGCCCGGCGGGGACGCCGAAAAAGCCGCGGATGCCGGGGGGGAAAGAGGCGAGGTGAAGATCGTCTTTGCAAACAATTATTTCTATCTCCGGGGCGGCTCCGAGAGGGTCTTTTTCGGCGAGATGGACCTCTTGAGGGGCCGTGGCCACAGCGTGGTGCCTTTTTCCCGCCGGTACGGACGCGCCGACGCGGAGGGAGAGACCGGGAGGCGTTTCCCCGCGGACCTCCGATACGAAGGCGTTTCCCTGGGGGCGAGGCTGCACGCCGCCGCGAGCCTCGTTTATTCCTTCGAGACAAAAAGGAAGTTCCTCGAACTTCTGCGCGGCGAGCGTCCCGACCTGATACACGCGCACAATATCTACGGACGCCTGACAACGTCCATCCTGGATGCCGCCCGCAGGGAAAATACGCCCGCGGTCATGACCCTTCATGACTGCAAACTTCTGTGCCCGTCATACCTGATGCTCCGGGAAGGCCGCGTGTGCGAGGCCTGCGCGGGCGGAAGGTTCCACAACTGCCTGATAAAAAAATGCCACAAGGAAAGCCTTCCGGCCTCCCTGCTCTATACTGTCGAGTCCGCCTTCAATTATCTCATGAGGAAGTACGAACGGATCAGGTATTTCATATGCCCTAGCCGGTTCATAAAAGACAAGCACGCCCAGTACGGCATAGCCGGGGAAAAACTGGTCCACATACCCAACTTCATAAAGACCGGCGAATACCGGCCGCAATGCGCGCCCGGCGATTACATCCTCTACATGGGCAGGCTTTCGAGGGAAAAGGGCGTAATGACCCTGCTTAAAGCGGCAAAAAAAATGGGCGCGCCGCTCCTGATCGCGGGCGACGGCCCGGCAAGGGCCGAATACGCTGACTTCATCAGGCAAAACGGCATGGGCCGCGTCCGTCTCGCCGGATATCTGAAGACGGACGCCGCGCTGAAATCCGCCATCCAAAACGCCGCCTTCCTGGTATGCCCGTCGGAATGCTATGAAAACGCACCCATGGCCGTACTGGAGGCGATGGCCTGCGGCAAACCTGTCATAGGCGCGGACATCGGGGGCATCCCCGAAATGGTCATCGAGGAGGAAACGGGGCTGCTCTTCAGACCCGGCAGCCACGACCAACTGGCGGAGAAAATAGACCAGCTCCTCTCCAGCCCTTCGCTGACCGCCGCAATGGGAAGGAGGGCCAGAAGGCTCGCCGAGGAGCGTTACAGCGAAGAGGGCCACTACAAGAGCCTCCTGGCCCTCTACCGGGCCGCCGCGTGAGGATCGCCTATATCGTGGTCAAAGGGATGCCGGGGGGCGGAGGGGTTGAGAGGTACACGGAAGAGGTCGGCTCCCGGCTCGCCGCCAGGGGGCATGAGATCATCGTCTACGCCATGCGGCATTACGGCGCGAGCGACGGCCTGTACAGGGGCATGAAGGTCAGGACCGTACCGGCCCTGAACACCAGGGCATTCGAAAAGCTGAGCGCCGCGGCCCTGGCCGCGTTGATCGTTACGGCCGTCAAACGGGTGGACGTCGTGCATTTCCATGCGTTCGGGCCGGCGATGTTCTGCCTCATACCCAGGCTGTTGGGCAGGCGGGTCGTCGTCCAGGGACACGGCATCGAGTGGAAGAGATCGCGATGGGGCCCCGCGGGCAGGCTCTTCCTCATGCTGAGCGAAATCCCGTCAGTGAAACTGCCCCACGCGGTTTGCGTGGTCTCCGGGGTCCAGAAAAAATATCTGTGGGACAGATACAAAAGGGAAAGCGTCTACATACCTTCGGGCGCCGGTGTTGCCAGCCCCCGCTCCCCGGCCCTGATAAGGCGGCTGGGCCTTGCCGGGGACGATTACATACTCTTCGCGGCGCGGCTTGTAAGGGAAAAAGGCGCCCACTATCTCCTGGAGGCTTTCAGCGGGCTTGAAACCGGCCTGAAGCTCGTCATCGCCGGCGACGCCCCGCACGAGGGGGCCTATAAATCCATGCTCCACGGAATGGCCCGGGGGGACCCCAGGGTCATCTTCCCCGGATTCGCAACCGGAGAGCTTTTGCGGGAACTATACTCAAACTGCCATCTCTTCGTGCTTCCATCCGAGGTGGAAGGGCTGTCCATGGCGCTTCTGGAGGCGATGAGTTTCGGCAACTGCTGCCTCGCAAGCGACATCCCTGAAAACAGGGAGGCGCTGGGCGGCAACGGTTATACCTTCCGTAGCCGGGACGTCCCGGACCTCGCGCTGAAACTGTCCCGTCTCGCGGCGGACCCCCGGCAGGTCAGGGAAATGAAAGAGCGGGCCCGCCTGCACGTCATGAAGAATTATTCATGGGACGCGATAACCGACCGGTTCGAGCGGCTCTACAGGTCGGTCATTGACCGGCCGGCAGAGAGGCGTCCTCAAAACCCGCGGGGAAAATGAAAAAATGGGAAAGATACTCTTCGCGGGCATAATCCTCACGTACAGGTGCAACGCCAGGTGCCACATGTGCAATACGTGGCGCTACCCGACAAGACCCGGGGAAGAGATAAAACCGGACATCTACGAGAAGCTTCCGGCCGTGGACACCCTGAACGTGACCGGGGGAGAGCCTTTCATGAGGGAAGACCTGGAGGATATAATCCCGGTCCTCAGGAAAAAGACGAAAAGGCTCGTCATCAGCACGAACGGTTTTTTCACCCGCAAAATACTGAAACTCGCGAGCCGGCACAGGGACGTCGGCATAAGGATAAGCATAGAGGGCCTGCCCAGGGTCAATGACGAGCTGAGGGGGATAAAAGACGGGTTCGACCGGGCGCTCAGGACCCTGATAAGGCTGCACGACATGGGTGCCAGGGACATCGGTTTCGGCATCACCGTCTCCGACAGGAACACCGGGGACCTGATGGAGCTTTATCGCCTGTCCCGGATGCTCGGGTTCGAATTCGCCACGGCCGCCGTCCACAATTCCTTTTATTTCCACAAATTCGACAACGGCTTTGCCGAGCCCGAACGGGCCGCGGACGAAGTCCGGAAACTGGTGAATGAGCAGCTCAAGTCAAAAAGGGCAAAGGAGTGGTTCAGGGCGTATTTCAACCACGGCCTCATCAACTATATAAGGGGCGGGGCGCGGCTTCTGCCCTGCGGCATGGCACATGATTCCTTTTTCCTGGACCCCATGGGCGAGGTGCTCCCGTGCAACGTCCTTTATAAGCCGATGGGCAACCTGAGGACGGCGGAGTTTGGCTCCATCTGGGGCAGCGAGGCGGCCGAGGAGGCGAGACTGATGGTAAAAAACTGCAGGAAAAACTGCTGGATGACGGGAAGCGTCTCTCAGGCGATGAAAAAAAACATCTGGAGGCCGGCGGGATGGATCGCCGCGCGCAAACTGGCCCCTTGGCGGCTAGCTTGCGGCGGGATTGTCCGCCGCCCCGGCCATAACGGGTAAGGCCCATGCTCGCCGAAATGGACCGGCTCCTGAGGAAGGCCGCAGTCGCGGCGGACGGCGTCCTGGTGGCGCTGTCATTCGTGCTCGCGTACGCCCTGGCAAGACAGATGCCCCGGCTCATTGCCCAGGGCGGCCTCCGGTTGCCGGCAGGAGGACCAGGGGGGGCGCTCCCGCCCTTCGGCGGATGCGCATGGATGCTGCTCATCGCGGAGCCGGTCTGGATCGCGTCGTTTTTCCGCTTCGGCGTCTACCGCTCCCTGCGGGAGAGAAGACCCGTCGAAATATTCTGGAACGTGTTCGACTCCGCCCTGGCCTCCGTCCTGGTGTTTTCGGCGATCGTTTATTTCCTCGGCGCGGGGACACTGACAAAGGCGTTCGCGATCAGTCTCTTCGTCTTCTCCACCGGCCTTATCTTCCTTGAAAAATGGTCCGTGACGGCCTTGCTGAGGCGTTTGAGACGAAAGGGGTACAACTCGAGGACCGTGCTTATCGCGGGCTCCGGCAGGAGGGCCGCGGATTTCGCCCGCGTGATAGAGGCGCACCCCCACTGGGGATTGAAAATCCTCGGTTTCATAGACGAGGAGGACCGCTTAGGCATGAGGGTCGGCAATGGAAAGGTAATCGGCTGCCTGGGGCAACTGGCGGACATCCTGGACGGCAACGCCGTCAACGAGGTGTTTTTCATCCTTCCCCCTGAAATGATGCAGGGACTCGAGGACAAGATCAGGGCCTGCGAGCATGTCGGCGTCAGGGCGACGATAGCCGCCGATCTGTTCAGCACGCAGATAGCAAAACCCGTGGCGAGACAACTGGGCGGAATACCGCTTGTTTCCTTCGACAGCGTCCCGCACGGCCCAATGCACCTGCTCCTCAAGAGGTCCATGGACGTCCTCGTCTCGCTGGCCGCGCTCCTGGGCTTCTCCCCGCTCATCGCGGTCTCGGCGGCGGCGATAAAAATCGATTCCCCGGGGCCCGTGCTTTTCAGGCAGAAGCGCTGCGGGCTCTACGGGAAGACCTTCACCTGCTACAAGTTCCGGACCATGGTGGCCGGCGCCGACAGGATGCTGACCGGCATCAGACACCTTAACGAGAGCGAAGGGCCGGTGTTCCATGCCAGAAACGACCCGAGGGTCACCCGCACGGGCAGGTTCTTGAGGAGGACCAGCCTGGATGAGCTGCCGCAACTGATAAATGTCCTCATGGGGGACATGTCGATAGTCGGCCCGCGGCCCCCCATTCCCGAAGAGGTGAAGGCGTATGAGAGATGGCAGCGAAGGAGACTGAGCATGAGACCGGGGATTGTGTGCACATGGCAGGTGAGCAGAAGATTTCAACCCGATTTCCGGAAATGGATGAGGATGGACCTGGAATATATCGATAACTGGTCCCTCGGGCTGGACCTGCAAATCCTGTTCAGGGTATTGCCCGCGCTCTTGAGAGGGTTCATTTACTGGAAGGCCGAAACGCTTCCGGATTAGAACCAATTTTGAGACAGGTCCCCCAAGTGTCACCCAAAAATTCGCCACGAAAAAATAAAAAAACAATCGCCGCCTCCGCCATCCTCCTTGTTTGCCTTTTCCCGGCAAAAAGCGCATACCCCCGGCTCCTGGGCGACGCGATAAAGCCCTTCGCCCGGATACGCGGGTTATATGACAGCAACGTCTTCCGGGTCAGGGACAGGGACCAACTGAAGGCCCTCACCGGGGACGACAGGCTCTCGGATTTCATAACCGTATATTCCGTGGGGACGACGCTTCGCTACGGGCTGCCTGGATATCAGTCCCCAGACCAGTCCGCGGACCAGTCCGTCTCTCTTTTGCTGAGGACCGATTCATACCGTTACGGCCATTATACCGGACTGAACGAAGACCAGGAGGAGTTACAGGGCGACATCGCGATGAGATTTCTGGACCGCGTGTCCTTAAGGATCGAAGGCGGCCACTCAAAGCTGCTGGAGCCGAGGCGGGACTATCAATCCGCCCTGCCGAGCATGATCGCACTGAACACGGCCGGCATCATTATCGGATACGATCTGCCCTCCGGTTTAGGGGCGGGGGCCGCTTTCAGACGGGAGAGGCTGCTCTATTCCATCTTTGCCGACAGGGACGAAACGACAAGAGACTATTCGGGCGCGCTCTCCTACGCGCCTTCGCCGTACAGCAGGTTCGAAATAAGCTATGAGAGGATGTCGGCCGGCTATGATTACCCTCAACCTGCATTTTCAAGCGGCGGGACCGGCTTGGGCAGCGGCCTTATAAAAAGCGACAACTCCGGGGACGCGGTGAAGGCGCTGGTCCATAAAATATTCAGCCCCAAAACGGACCTGACCCTTTCCGCCGGCTATCTCCGGAGGAGCTACCAGTTCGGCATAAGATCATTCGGGGGCCTGATCTGGAGCGCCGGGCTCGACTTCAGGGCCACCGGAAAACTGCGCCTCTTCGCCCTTGCCGCAAGACAGTTGCATGACGAGGTCTTTGAAAACCAGTTTTACAGCGTCAATGACTCGTTTGCCGCGGGCGCGGGATACCGGATGACCGGAAAGATAAAGGCGTCGTTGTCCGGCACGGTACTGAACAGGTCCTTCAGGGGGGCGGCCGCCACGGGGACACCGGAGCGCAGGGACACGATCTGCCTGCTGAAAGAGTCGATAGGATGGCGCCCGGAAAAGGGCCTGAGCTTCGATTTGTCCTGCCGGTACGAGGTAAGACATTCGAATTCGGAGGGCTTCGATTTCAGGGACAATGAAGTCGGGCTTACGGCAGGATATGAATTCTGAAAGCAGGCATTCGCGGCCCTTTTACGGTTCACAGCCTTCTTCTCATGAAAGAAAAGACCCTTTCCTTTATTTTATCGCCCAGGGGCCGCTGCCTCCATTTCTCAAGCGACACCCGGTCGGCATTGGAAAGGTCCTCCATGAATACATCCCGGAGCATCCCGGCGAAGCCCTCGTCCAGTATGCCCACGTTCCCCTCGTCATTCCATCGCAGCGACTGGAAGTCCAGGTTGGCGGAGCCCACGATGCTCCAGACCTGGTCGAAGACGTACGTCTTTGCGTGAAGGACCTGTCCCAGGTAGTGGTATATCTCTATGCCGGCCCTTAAAAGCCTGTCATAGTACATCATGCCAGCGTATTTCGCCATCGGCACGTCCGTATGGCCCTGAAGGAGGAGTTTTACGTCCACCCCGCGCGCGGCGGCCGCCGCCAGCGTCTCCACCATCCTTCTGCTGGGGCAGAAGTAGGCCGTGGTAAGAAGGATGCTTTTCCTTGCGTGGTTGATGCTGTAATAGAGGAGCCTCCGGAGTCTTCTTCTGCCCCTGCCGGAACCGGCGAATATGGGGATCACCGGGAGCGGACCCTCCGCTGGCAGCGGACCCTCCGCTGGCGGCGGGCCCTGCGCGGGGCTTTCGATGTGTAGCGCCTCCCCGGGCGGATCCGGATCCAGCGGCCCTTTCCCCCAAAGCCGCCAGGATTTCCTGAATTTCCCGAAAAGGGCAAGAGCGGCAGGCCCTTTTATGAAAACTCCCGTGTCCCGCCATCCCTTCTTTTGCCTCAGATGAAACCCCCTGTATTCGTTTGCGATGTTAAGGCCCCCGGTGAAGGCTTCCTTCCCGTCTATGATAATCAGTTTCCTGTGGTCCCGGTGGGCGTATTTGAACGGAGCGTAGAATTTGAATACATATGAAGCCCCGACCCTGACGCCCGCCCCGGCAAGCTCGCGCCAAAAACTCCTCGGGGTCCCTATCGAACCGAAGTGATCGTAGAGGATATAGACCGCTACCCCCTGTCTTGCCTTCTCTTTCAGTATCTCGGCCAGTTCGCGCCCGGTGTCGTCATTGCGGAAGATATAGAACTCAAGGCATATGAACGAGCGCGCGTCCCTCACCGCCCCGAAAATCCGGTTGAAGGCCTCGGGCCCCTTCCAGATAAGCTCGACCCGGTTGCCGGGAGCGAACCTGTCCCGGTATATATACTCAATATCACAGCCGATGAACCCGTCCTTCACCATATAATTACGCATCATCTCGATTATAACAAAGAGGGTGCGCGGCATAAATGCGGGGGCAGGCATCCGCCGCTCATTCATAAGAGCAGGCAGGTATGGGCTGCCCCTCATCACATAAGAGCGGGCGGATACAAACGCCCCCGGATAATATTGGCTGTCCCTTGAAGAAGGGAGCAAGGACGGATACGCAGCATCGCATCCTGCCCAAACCTTTTGCTCTTCGCCCTGAAAACGATTCAATCCCGCCTTGGCGGGAGGGATACGGCCGGAACCGCCAAAGGGGTCCCCAAAAAGCCCGCAGGCTTTTTGGGGCAGGGGCGACCGAAATGAAAGGGGCGGGCAGATACCAACGCCCCGGAATAATATCTGCCCGTGGATTAACCGGACTGTACCACTGCCAAGCGGGGAAGGGATTTTTTATCTCTGTTTCTGTTAAATTATTAAGGGCCTTCTTCATCATGCCCGGACGCCTTCGGCATCCAGATGCAGGCATCCGGATACGGCGTCCAATCAAGCGGCTCATCGGGCCCCGGCTGCGACAGCTCGAAAAAAAGGAGGAGTGAAACCCCATTGGCCCCTCGGATGAAAAACCGGCAGGTGAAAAATTGACAGGTGGGGACTTTCGTCTTTCGGGGCTTGCCCCGGACATAGCCGGGAAAGCGGCCCCTTTTTTTCGCGATCTTTTAGATACCTTCGGGCAGCAGATACACTCCCTTTATATCGTGGGAAGCACGCTCACCCCGGACTACCATCCCCTGACCTCGGACATAAATTCGGTCGTCCTTTTTAACGGTCTGGACATCGGCGCGATAAGAAAGCTTGCTCCCGTGGGCAGGGCCCATGCCAAAAAAAGGATATCTCCGCCCCTTCTCATGACGATGGAGCACCTGGAAGATACCGCGCAGGTTTTTCCGCTGGAGTTCCTGAATTTCGCGCTCGTGCACCTTGCCGTTTACGGCGATGACATATTCGCTGACCTCCGGATAGACAGAAAGGCCCTGAGGCTGCAGTGCGAGCGGGAATTGAAGGTGATGCTTGTCAGCCTGAGGCAGGGCTATCTTACGATGCTTGAAGACAAAAAGCGCCTGAGGGAGGCGTTTTTCAAGTCCATAAAATCCTATATCCCTCTCATGAGGGGGCTTATATACATGCTTGGAAAAGAGCCGCCCGTCGCGGCAAGCCAGGTGATGGAAACCCTTTCGGCAATGACCGGCGTGGACACCGGCATCTTCGGCATGGTCCATGAAAAAAAGAGGCTCCGGGCCCGGCTCTCATCCGGGGAACTGGACACCGCCCTGGAGCTGTACTACGAGGCCACCCGCAGGCTTGCCGATATAACCGATGAAACAACCGTGTGACCGGATGCGGGCATCTTATGCCCCGCAGGCCACCATGGCCCCGCAGGCCACCATTGGCCGGCAGAGCATCATGGTCCGGAAGGGCCGCCGGGCCTTTGCCCTTCTGTTTTTTATCCTTTCAGCGCTTCTGGTCCTGGCCCCGGCCAAAAAAGGTTTCGCCGATACGAAATTCAACCTGCCCGCGGTGCCGGCCAATTATGTGGTCGACCTGGCCGGCATCATCAATCCCGCCGCCAGGCAGAGACTGGACGGGTATCTTCAGGAGCTTGAGACAAAGACCACGGCGCAGGTGATAGTGCTCACCGTGCCGGACTTGAACGGGCAGCCAATAGATGATTTTTCCCTTTCTGTCGCCGAAAAGTGGAAGCTCGGACAGAAGGGAAAGGACAACGGGGCGCTTTTGCTGGTTGCCCTGAAGGAGCGCCAGTACCGGTTCGAGATCGGCTACGGGCTTGAGGGAACGCTGCCCGACAGCTATGTGGGCACCCTTGGGCGCGAATACCTCGTGCCGAACTTCAAACGGGGGGATTATTCGGACGGCATAGAGCTGGCCGTCTCCGCCATCGTGCAAAAGATTGCCGGTGATGCAAAGGTCCGGATATCCGGGCTCGCGAACGCGCCCGCCCCGTTGCAAACGGCGGACGCGGGCGGGTTTGGCACTTTCAATCTCATCCTCACCGGGCTCTTTTTCCTCATCGCCATGGGGCTCTTTATCAGGCACCCGGGGCTTTTCCTTCTTCTCCTCATGAGCGGGGGCTTCGGGGGAGGCGGGGGCTTCGGG
>JAJYGJ010000201.1 GCA_021790695.1 Nitrospirota bacterium
ATGCCCGGTAAGGGCGGAAAATTTGAAACCTAGGGAGAGGTTGGCCCGGCCAGGCCGCGCAGGGTCTTTTCAAGCGACTGCCTGTCTTCAACATTGAACGAGGGGCATTCCGGCAGCGTCCTTTTAAGGAGCCCGGAGAGGACCCTTCCGGGCCCGACCTCGATAAAGGCCTCCGCGCCCGCCGACCTCATCACCCGCAGGCTCTCTTCCCATCTGACGGGATTGGCAAGCTGCCTTACGAGCGCGTCCCTGACCTCGTCCGCGCCGCCTAAAACCACTGCGCCGGCGTTACTTATGAGCGGAATGGCGGGGGGGGTGATTTCAACGCCGGAGGACAGGAACTCCGCCAGTTTTTCAGCCGCCCCTTCCATGAGCCTTGAGTGGGACGGCACGCTCACCTGGAGGGGTATCGCCCTTTTTGCCCCCCTCTCTCCGGCCAGCGCCATCGCCTCCCGGACCGCATCCGCCTCCCCCGAGATTACAACCTGACCCGGGCAGTTATAATTGGCGGCCCGGGCGTAACCCTTCCCGAGCCCCGCGCATATCTCGTCCACGGCGCCGCCGGACAGGCCCAGAATGGCGGCCATCATGCCCCTTCCGGCCGGCACCGCCTCCTGCATGAGCTTCGCCCTGAGCCTCGTTGTCCTCAAGGCCGCGGAGAAACCGAGCGCCCCCGAGACCACCGCCGCCGTGTACTCGCCAAGACTGTGGCCGGCCACAAGGGCCGGCTTTACGCCTTCGGTCTCCAGCACGCGGCAGGCGGCGTATTCGGCCGCAAGCAGGCATGGCTGGGTGTTAATTGTCAGATCAAGCTCTTCCGCGGGACCCTCGAAGGAAAGCCTTGCCACATCGAAGCCCAGGACTTGCGAGGCCTCGTCATAAATCTCCCTTGCCTGCCTGAAACCCGCGTGGAGGTCCGCCCCCATGCCGACCTTCTGGGAGCCCTGCCCCGGAAAGACAAAGGCCAGCTTCATCCGCCGTTTTTCCGCTCCTTGAGTTTCCTGATGAGAAGCGGCACGACCTCGTTCAAGTCTCCTACAAGGCCGTAAGTGGCCACATTGAATATGGGCGCCTCGGCGTTTTTATTTATCGCGACGATTATGTCCGCGGACTGCATGCCGACCAGGTGCTGGACGGCCCCCGATATGCCGCAGGCGATATATAGCTTGGGGGCCACGGTCTTTCCCGTCTGGCCCACCTGGTGGCAGTACGGTATCCAGCCTTCATCGACCGCCGCCCTCGACGCCCCGACCGCTCCTCCCACAAGCCCGGCAAGCTCGGCGAGCATCCGGAAGCCCTCTTTGCACTTTAGCCCCCTGCCGCCGGAGACTATGACGTCCGCCTCCTGAAGGTTCGCCTTCGCCTCCCCTTCATCGTCCCTCACGGAGCCGATCACCTTTGCCCTCGACTTAAGCCCTTCGGCCTTTACCTCTATTATCTCGCCCTGCCGCCCCTCGTCATACAGGCCCCTTTTCATCACCTTCGGGCGGACCGTGGCCATCTGGGGGCGGGTATTCGGAGACAGGATGCTTGCCATGATGTTGCCCCCGTAGGCCGGGCGCGTCTGGATGAGGTTTCCCGTCTCCGGCTCTATCTCAAGGCCGGTGCAGTCCGCGGTGAGGCCGGTCCTGAGCCTGGCCGCCACACGCGGAAGAAAAGACCTGCCTATGGCCGTGGCGCCGGCCAGCACGACCTCCGGCCTGTGCTCCTCTATAAGGGAGGCCAGGAGCCGGGCATTGGGCTCGTCTTCGAAGTTTTTAAAGATGTCGCCGCCCGAAAAATAGACCCTGTCCGCGCCCCACCTTATAAGCTCCAGGGCCTCGGCCCGCGTGGCCCCGAAAAGGACCGCCGAGAGCGCGACCCCCCTTTTCCGCGCCAGCTTGCCGCCCTCTCCGAGAAGCTCGAATGAAACGGGCGCCACCCTGCCCGCTCTCTGCTCGGCAAATATCCATATCCCGTTATAGGCGGAAAGACCGTCCAGGTCCCGATTATGGTCTTCGCTATATTCCTCGATCGCGCCCTCGGCGCAACTCGAAACGCACGTCTGGCAGAGCTGGCAGTACTCCCCGATTTCCGCCTTCCCGCCCTCTATCCTTATCGCGTCATAGGGGCATTCGGTTATGCATGCGCCGCAGCCCGTGCACTTGTTTTTTTCCACTCTTAGAGGCATTTCTTCTCCGCAAGCTCGTGAATCAGGGCCTCCACCTGTTCTTCAAGGCTGCCCTCGAGCATCTTTCGCCCGCCCCTCGGCTGGGGCGTGAATATCTTTTTTACCTGTGTGGGAGAGCCGTTAAATCCCACGACCTCCGGGGTAAGCCCGATCTCGGAGGCGGAAAGTTTCTTTATCTCCGCCTTTTTTGCGGCGATCTTTCCCTTCAGGGAGGGAAGCCTCGGGCAGTTCAGCTCCCGCACGACCGTTATCAGCGCGGGCAGTTCCGCCTGGACGACGTCAACCCCTTCATCCATCAGTCTTTCGACCTTGATCGATCCGGGGGCCGCCTCGACAATCTTTCTTACATAGGAGACATGGGGAATGTCCAGGAACTCCGCCACCGCGGGGCCGACCTGGCCGGTGTCGCCGTCTATGGCCTGCTTGCCGCATATTATCAAGTCCGCCCCGATAGTCCGGATGACCCCCGAAAGCGCGCAGGCGGTCGCAAGCGTATCGCCTCCCGCAAACTCCCTGCCCGTGACCAGGAGCCCCTCGTCCACACCCAGCGAGACCGCCTCCCGGAGGACGGCCTCCGCCTGCGGCGGGCCCATCGTGACGGCCATGACCTTCGCGCCCAAGGTCTCGCGCAGGCAGAGCGCGGCCTCTATGGCGTGCATGTCGTAAGGGTTTATTATGGAGGGGACCCCCTCCCTCACCAGCGTGCCGGTCTCGTAGTTAATCTTGACTTCCGCCGTATCCGGCACCTGTTTGATGCAGACAACGATCTTCATCTTCAGCCCCCTTTTCAGCAGGCTTTTGCCGCTTCTTTTATGAGGTTCTGCGCTATGACGTTTCGCTGTATCTGGTTTGTGCCCTCATATATCTGGAGAATCTTGGCGTCCCTCATCATCTTTTCAACCGGGTAATCCCTCATGTAACCGGAGCCGCCCATGACCTGCACGGCGTTCGTGGTGACCCGCATCGCCATATCGGTGGCAAAGAGCTTGGCCATCGCCGAGATCTTGGTTACGTCCCTGGCGCCGGAATCTATGAACCTCGCGGTCTGGTAGACGAGGGCCCTTGCCGCCTCCACCTCCGTGGCCATGTCGGCCAGCATGTGCTGCACCGCCTGGAAGCCGATCACGGGATGGCCGAACTGCACCCTGCCCCTGGCGAATTTCACGGCCTCGTCAAGCGCGCCCCTCGCTACACCCACACCCTGCGCTCCCACGCCCACGCGGGAGCTGTCGAGGGTCTTCATCGCGACGATAAAGCCCATGCCTTCTTTTCCCAGGATGTTTTCCGCCGGCACCCGGCAGTCATCGAAGACAAGCTCCCTCGTGGCGGACGC
>JAJYGJ010000030.1 GCA_021790695.1 Nitrospirota bacterium
GACATCGTGACTTACGAATTTTTTCTCTGCACAAACTCCGATTTCAACGGATGCCCGCCTTTCGCCGTCACCGCGGCGGGAAGCGCAAGCGCGCTCGCGGCAAATTTACGCGGTCCGCTTTCCGTGTTATTATTTTCTATCGCGCTGCTGGCGGCAGACAGAAGGAAAAGGAGGTTCCTGATTTTTCCCGTACTTGCTTCGGTGATGGTCCTTGGGCTTCTCTCGTTGGCCTCCTGCGGAGGCCATGGGGCGCCCGCTCCTTCCGGCGTGGTGCAAAAGACCGTCTCCGGCCTGTCCCGTAACACAACCTACTTCTGGAAGGTGCTTGCCCTGGATGGCAGGGGAGGCAGCACCAGCGGCGGCAGCCGCTCCTTCAAGACTGAATGACCCTCCCGCTCTCCCTCCTTGTCCTTGAATCTGTCCTCCTGGTCTTTACCATCCTGCTGCTTCTGGACAGCATCAAGGAGGGCCGCTCCAGATCAAGGCTTCTCGTGGAGATACAAAGGGCCGCAAAGACCTTCACGAGGCTTGAGTACTTCCTTGCCGTGGTCGATTCCATGGCGGACGCCGGGCGCGAGGTAGCGGGGCTGATATCAGGAAGGTTCCCAAGCGGCACCGACAGGAAGCGCACAAAAGACATAGTCAACTCCATCGAGAAGGCGGGAAAGGCCGGCGTCAATGTGAAATATATCCTGCCCCGCTTCCACGACAGGCTTTACATAGGTTGCCTTTATTCGAACGTGGGCGCCGAGGTCAGATACAGCTCATGCCCGACCCTGCACGATTTGCGATATACGCTCGTTGACGACGGGGTGACCATCATAGGCGTCCCGGAGGGCACCGGCGAAAAAGAGGCCACAAAAAAGGGCTACAAGATCATATCCGAGGGCCTGAATTCCGTCCTCAGGGAGCATTTCAATAATTGCTGGGGCCATGCGACACCTTATGCCGAATACCTGAGAGAGGTTATCCGGGAGACGAAGGCCACGCCGAGGCAGCTTGCCCTCGAACTCAAGATAGACGAAAAAGACCTGGAAAAATTCTACAAGGACATCTGAACCTGTCTCAAATTTTGAGACGGGTTCCTGACAAATCCGCCTGCTTGCCGCCGCCAAGCGGGACGCCCCTATATTTCCAAAATAGTGCGGTGCAGCCCCTTGACGACTTTTGTCATGACGCGGAAGTTCAGTGAATCTATGGTATCGGTCTCCTGGTGATAGTTTCTGTTCCTGAAATATGCGGTATCCGTCACCATGACCGCTCTGAAACCATATTGCCAGAAGGCGGAATGGTCTGAATGACTGATACCTGCCGTCTGGGCGGGCGCAATCAACGACCGGACCCTCATGTCCGCATTTTTCCTGATTTTTCTTTTTATGAGGGAAACATATCCGGAGGACTTGAAATTTCCAATCACGGCCAGGAAATCAGCGGTTTTGGGGTAAATAAGTTGCATGCCCTTGAAGGGATACCGTTGGATCCCGCCCGCGTCGAAATAACCGATCATTTCCAGGCAAATCATGACTTCAACGGCAGCGCCGTTTGCGCTCAGGGATTTTGCATGGACCATGCTTCCCATATTGGCGGAACCAAAACAGGGCGGCTCTTCATTGACAAAGAAGGCGAAGACCAGGCGTTTGCGCGGCGCTTCGCCCTTGCATAATCTGGCCAGTTCCAGGAGCCCCGCCACGGCGGACGCATTATCGTCGGCTCCGGGGGAGCCGGGGACGGTATCGTAATGGGCGCCGACCACTACGATCTCTTCCCGGCTGCCGGGTTCCCCGGCTATCAGATTGGAAACCGCGCGCCCGTATGCGGTAAACGTTTGCCTGGACACGCCATAACCGCTGTCGGCCAGGACCTCCTCGATGTAATCGGCAGTCCTGTCCAGGGAACCCTCTTTCCACCGATGCCGTTCCCCGATCCTTACGGAGAGGCGGTCGACATGCCGGTAAAGGTTATCTTCCACTTCGCTATCGTCAAACATGGAATATAAGGTATTCGGCCGCGGCCACGGCGAATATCGCAAGGGCGGCTGGAAGCATCTTACGGTACATGCCCCAGAGGTCCGCTTTGAAGTACTGCCTCGATAGTATCAGGCAGACGTGGACCGGACTCATGAGCACACCCAGGAAGCCGCAGGCAAAGGCAAAGGATACGTCGTGCGGCCCCACGCCCGGCAGGGATATCACAAGAGGGAAAGTGGCGCCCACAAAAGCCATTGTATTGCCGGTAAGCAGGCCGGCCGTAAACGGCACGGCGCAAAGCAGGGCCGTGAGAGATATCCCTTCGCCGGTAAAAAAGCGCCCGAGGCCGGCAACCGCCCCGGAGCCCGCAAGAAACTGCTTGAAGACCATCACGCCCGCTATGAGAAGCAGAATGTCCGGCGCAAGGGAGTATTTAATCACCCTCCATATCCCGGAGGGCGGATAAAGATAGAAGACAAGAAGGCCGGCAAGTGCGGAAAGTATGGCCCAGTGCAGCTCGATTCCAAAGACTATGACCATGGCCAAAACGGAAAAAATGGGCAGAAAGCTCAAAAACCCCATAAATGCGTTTCCCCCGCTTTGCCGCCCGGCTGCGGGCGCAACGGGTCCGCCTTCGAAAAATGCCCCTCTTAAGCCGAACGCGTAACCCGTCGCGGCAACCGCAAGGGCATAGGGCAGGTTAAAAAACATAAGCTCCCTTAACTTCACGCCCGTCACCGCCGCCGCAAGAACTATCCCCGGATAAAGCGGCAGCACATATTCCCATGGGTGCCTGAACCAGTAATTCAAAAATCCGCGCTGCTCGGCCGGCAGCCCCATGCCCCTGGAGGCCTCTTCCACCATCGGGGCGGAGAAATACGCGCCTCCATGGACGGAATGGTGCCTATGAGAAGCGGCATGGAGACGATGAGCGCCCTTTTGCCTTTTAAAAACCCTCTTGCCGCGCTCATCATCCTCTCCAGGACCTCCTTTTCCCTTAGCACAAGCTCAAATCCCCTTATGGCTGTAAGCGCAAGGACTATCTTCAGGGTCTCGGGGTTTTTTACAAGCGCCTCCTCAAGATCGAGAAGCACAAGGCGGGCGGGCATGAGGTACAGCAGCGCAAGCAAAAATGAGCCCAGAAGCAACACGAGCCCGGCCTGCACTTTTTTTCTGACAAGCACAACAAAGAGCACAAGGATGACAAGTATCCTGACGAGGTCGGCCATTTTTAAGTATAAAATACACGGCGTGTTTCAGGCACGCCTGAGCCGTCCCCTCCTCCTCTACCACCCGATGGCTATATACCTGATATTCACGGATGCCCCTGGCTGGCAGGCAAAACCAAACCCCGTCCCGCTCACTGCGGTAACCCAGCAGCTAATTGAGGTTCCTGACGCCCATTCCGGCGTCAGGAGGACGTTCGTGTTTATGCCGCTGCCGGGAAACGCAATGGGAAAATTCGCATTGTCTCCTACGCCGGGCGTTGGATCGGACGTCACGCTCCCCCATTGTATGATCAGGCCAGATCGGA
>JAJYGJ010000003.1 GCA_021790695.1 Nitrospirota bacterium
TAGGTTCATGTCCGTGATTGGCCGCCGGTGTGGATGAGGGGGTCTTTTATGGGCCCCGCGTGGACGGTCTCTATCTCCTCCTCGGTAAGCGTTCTGCCGGCGGCCCTGTATCTTATGTTGAAGGCCATGCTCTTTTTGCCGTCAGGCACTTTTTCTCCCTTGTAGAGGTCGAAGACGAACGCGTTTTCTATAAGCTCGGAAGGATAGTTTTTTATATACCCTATTATGTCCGCGGCCTTCATGCCGTCGTCCACGACGATGGCGAGGTCGCGCTCTATGCCGGGGAATTTAGGCACCTGTTTATAGACGGGAGGCGGCGGAAGGAGGCCGAAGAGGATATCCAGGTCCAGCTCGAAAAGGGTCAGCTCCTGCCTGTCCCTGATTTCGAAGTTTTCAGCGACCGCCGGCGAAAGGACGCCCACATAGCCGCATTTGGTGGCACCTGCAATCAGGTCGGCCGATTTGCCGGGATGCAAAAAAGGCTCTTTCGAGGGCTCGAAACGGCGGTCTTTTATACCCAGTTCGTCCAGGAGCGCCTCGACCGCGCCTTTTGCCAGGTAAAAATCCTCCGCGGATTCTCGCCACAGGCTGTGGGCGCGCTCCAGCCCGGCAATGCCCGCGGCCTTCAGCGACTCGGAGGGCAGTTGCCCTTCCTTTTCCCTTATGAATGTCTTTGCGATCTCGGCAAGTTTGACGTTGCCCAGGCCGTGCTCCCTGTTATGCCTGAAATTTTCAATGAGTGAAGGGATGATGGTGGTCCTCAAAAGAGATTCTTCCTGGTTCAGGGGATTGAGGAGCACAACCGCGCTTCTCCTGATATCGTCATGGGGAAGCGCCAGTTTTTCGAGCGCGCCTGGATTCATGAAGCTGAAGTTCACGGCCTCGTCGTATCCGGATTTTCTCAAGCCGCCGCTCACGAGCCTGATGAAATCCTGCCTCGCGCCGGCGCCCTCCGCCGACAGTATGGAAGACGGAAGCACGCTTGGTATATTGCCGTAGCCGTGAATGCGGGCTACTTCCTCTATTATGTCCGCCTCGCCCTCGACGTCCAGCCTGTAAGACGGCGGGGAGGCCGTTATCGCGCCGTTTGAAGTCTCCGCGGCGAAACCGAGACTGCTTAATATCAGGCGCATCCGGTCTTCTTCTATTTCCGCTCCCAGAATCCTTTTGATCCTCTCCGTCCGGACCGTAATGGAGGGGGCGGCGTGTTTCACCGGATAGACGTCTACGGCCCCGGCCGGCACTCCGCCCGACAACTCCTCCATGAGAAACGAGGCCCTGTCCAGGGCGAAGGGTATGATCCCGATGTCCGTGCCGCGCTCGAACCTGTAAGAGGACTCCGAGGAGAGGCCCAGGGCCCTGGCGGTCTTTCTGATATTTCGCGGCTCGAACCAGGCCGCCTCCAGGAATATGTCCCTGGTGGAGTCTTCCACCTCGGTATTGGCCCCGCCCATTATGCCCGCCAGGGCGACCGGCTCTTGCGCGTCGGCAATGACAAGGGCGCTTGCCGGCAGCTTCCTTTCGACTCCGTCCAGGGTTTTTATGTTCCTGTAGATCATCTCGGCCGTGTCGACGACGATGCGCCCCCCCTTGAGGGTGTCAAGATCAAAGGCGTGCAGGGGATGGCCAAGCTCGAGGAGCACGTAATTTGTGACATCCACGATGTTGTTTATCGGCCTCAAACCGCACGCTTCAAGCCTTTTGGCCATCCACTCCGGTCCCGGGCCGGTCTTCACGTTTTTTATGACCCTTCCCGCGTATCTGCGGCAAAGCTCCGTGTTTCTGATTTCGACCGCGATCCCGGCGGCCCCACCACCCGGCGTTTCGGAGGGGCTCCGGCCGGACGGTCTCAGGCCGGCCTGCGGCAATACCAGGGGCGCTCCGGTGAGGACGGAAAGCTCTCTTGCGACGCCCAGGACGCTCAGGCAGTCCGCCCTGTTCGGGGTCACGTTTATCACCATGACGACGTCGGCGCCCTCGGTCTCCAGGGCCTCGACCTCGAGGCCGCTCATTGTCAGCAGATGGGCGGCCTTCTCAACGCTTATGCCGGGATCGATGAATTCCCGCAGCCAGCCGAAGGGGACCCTCATTCAGAACTGTCCCAAAAACCGCAGGTCGTTTTCATAGAAGAGCCTGATGTCATCAATCGAGTACTTGAGCATGGCGACGCGCTCCATGCCGATGCCGAAGGCGAATCCGGAGTATCTCCGCTCGTCATAGCCCACCATCCGAAGGACGTTCGGGTGGACCATCCCGGCCCCGAGTATCTCTATCCAGCCCGTGCCCTTGCAGGTCCTGCAACCCGTCCCCTTGCAGAATATGCAGCCAATGTCGACTTCCGCCGAGGGTTCCGTGAAGGGGAAATAACTGGGCCTGAAACGGACTGGTACGTCGGGCGAGAAGATACGGTGCAGGAAAGATTCGAGCACGGCCTTGAGATGGGAAAAGGAGACGTCTTCCGCGACCATGAAGCCCTCTATCTGATGGAACATCGGGGTATGGGAGACGTCCGTGTCGCACCTGTAGACTTTTCCCGGGGCGATGAATCTCACCGGAGGTTTTTTGCGCTGCATCACGCGCACCTGCACGGGGGAAGTGTGCGTCCGGAGCACTATGTCCGGGCTCACGTAGAAGGTGTCCTGCATGTCCCTTGCGGGATGCTCCTTCGGGATGTTCAGGGCCTCGAAATTGTAATAATCCAGCTCTACCTCCGGCCCTTCCTCAACCGAAAAACCCATGGCCGTGAAGATGTCCGTCGCCTCTTTCATGACGCGGGTGATGGGATGGGTCTTTCCGGGGGGGATGTATTTCCCGGGCAGTGTGACGTCTATGGCCTCGGAGGCGAATTTTTCCCGCAGCTCAAGCTCTTTAAGCTCCTGTCTGCAGGAGGCAAGCTCGGATTCTATGAAGACCTTCGCCTCATTGAGGAGGGCGCCCGCGGCCCGTCTTTCATCGGGGGGCAGCGCGCCAAGCCTTTTAAGCTCCGAGGTCAGGACCCCCTTCCTGCCCAGGTACCTGACCCTCAACTGCTCCAGCTCAACGATTGTCTTTACCGGGGCCAGTTCACGAAGGAAGGATTCCCGGATATTTTCTCCGGCCATCAGGAAGCGAGCTTTTCCCTCACCGTAACGACCAGTTTTTCAAAGGCCTGGGGGTCCGTCGAGGCCATGTTCGCCAGGACTTTTCTATTGAGATTGATGCCGGCCTTCTGCATGCCGGACATGAACTTGCTGTAAGTGATGCCGTTTTGCCTCGCGGCCGCGTTTATTCTTGCTATCCAGAGCCCGCGGAAGTCCCTCTTCTTTTCCTTCCTGTGCGCGAAGGCGTGGCCCAGGGCGGTGTCAACGGCTTCCGTGGCGACCCGGAAAAGCCGGCTTCTGCCGCTGTAGAAGCCCTTTGCCATGTCGAGGACTTTCTTTCTTCTTCTCCTTGTCTTGAAACCGCCCTTTGCTCTAGGCATCTAAAACCCTCCTATGAATTAAGAAGTCTTTTTGCGT
>JAJYGJ010000196.1:0-12529 GCA_021790695.1 Nitrospirota bacterium
GATCTCAACTTGAAAATGAGGCTTAGGGGGCCAGGTTCGCAGTAAAAAGGGGGTAAATTTAACCCCGGCATTTTACGGGGCAATCCAATTCAGCCTCGCAAAATGGAAAACATCCATAAAGGAGGGCATCATGAAGAAGCCGCGCAAGCAGCATTGGTATTTTCTGTTTTTCGCATTATTAATAACCTTGTCTTTATCTCTGTTCGGATGCGGCGGCGGCAACGGCACTAACAATCCTGTTAACGATAACACTGGGCAGACTGTCTCAGGTGTTGCTGCCGCAGGCGCGCCGATAATCGGCTTTGCTTATCTCAAAGACAGCAACGGGAAAACCCTTGGGCCAAATGATATAGCTTCTGACGGGTCTTTTTCATTCGATGTCACAGGGCTTACGCCGCCTTTTTTCCTCAAGGCCGACGGCACTGTGGGTGGCAGCTCCTATGACCTCGTTTCCGCCGCAGTAGGAGCGGGGACGGCCAATATAAACCCGCTTACAAACCTGGCGGTCGCCAGTGCCGCAGGTGTTAACGACCCGTCCGCCTGTTACAACAATCCGTCTGCCTGTAATAGTAATATCACCCAGGCCAATCTTGACACCGCCATAGCCGGCATGCAGCATATGCTGCAGCCGCTTCTCACAGCCTATAATGCAGATGTAAATCCCATATCGTCACCCTATACGGCAAATAATACCGGTTTGGACGGCGTCTTCGATGTCATGGAGGTCAGCCTGGACACATCAAATGGCTCCGTTACCTTTACGGACAAGACGACGGGCTCGAATATCGGCACAGCGACAACCGCTACAATGGGCAGCAATCAAATTTCAGCCGTGCCATCAACTCAGACCCTGACCGATATCCGGGGGATAGCGGCCATGCTTTCAAATTTCGCCACAACCGTTAACAGCAAAGGCGCTAACCTGAGCGCCAGCGACCTGGACCCATACTTCGCAACCAATTTTGGCGTCTCTAACGGTTACGACAGGACTCAGGCCATAGAAGACGCAGTACAGCAATTCTCCAGCCTTAAACAACAAATAACAAACATAACCGGCCTGACGATAATCGCAAAAAACGGCAGTGGCGATTATGAAATTTCATATACGACTCACATGTCCGACGGCTCATATTTCCAGATGGACCCACAGCAGGATGAGATCTCATTTTGGGTCACTAAGGAAAACGGATCGTGGAAGTTCACGGGCAACGGCCACTATAGCACCGTCTGGGCATTAGTCCATACTGAAAGGGAAGTAGCCGTAGACAATTCCGTATCTACAAATAGCGGCATTTATCTTGAGGTGGATGATCCCGGGAATTTTGGGATTCAAAATGCCGTTGTTACAGGCCCGGGTTTGCCAGCGGGCGGAGTGCAACTGACCCTGAATTACCATCCCCTGGTTACGATGAATGACACCACTATAAGCCAGATACCGGATAACGCCGTTTACACTTTTGCCGTTTATAATGGAACGGGGCTTGTTGAGACGAGGACAGTGACAGTCCCGAAGAGGCCCTACATGTCATCAGAGCTTAATGGCATCTTCCCGACACTTGGAGGGGTGACTTCCCACTTGCTTTCGGCGGCCAATATCGGAGGAACGCTCACATTTTCCTACACGCCGGCCACGGCATATTCGACAGCCGGCCTCCGGAGCAAATTCGAGTTTTATGACAATAACTCGAATGGAGCTGATTTCGGACAGCAATTAATGCTAAATAACACATCGGCCAGCTACGCCACCACAACTCCAACCACCTGGACGCCCACCCGGGCGGAACTGGAGTTGATCTCATCTGATGCCTTTGGCAGAGAAATATGGTACACGTGGTATTTCGGCGCTATGCCGTAAGATACGTCCGCGCTTTCTGAATTTTTCCGTGAGGGCGGGGCTTGCCCCGCCCTCTTCAAAAACTTGCGACCAAATTAATGGCACAAAGGATTTCAGGAAAAAGGGTGACACATTTTTTCTATAGGGTGTGGAAGGAGTAAGGAGAGAGGCCCTGGCCGATACCCTGTGGCCCCGAGGCCGAGAGGGATTTGCAGCAAAGGGCGTTCGCAATGGCCCTGCACCGGCTGCGCAATATCCTCGGGGACGAAAATGCAGTGCGTCTGCGCGGCGGAAGGGTTTCCCTGGATTCGCGCCGCTGCTGGGTGGATGCGCGGGCATTCGAGAGCATGCTTGAGAAGGCCGGGTACGCCCTGAAGAATGGAGATGGAAAAGAAGCGGCGCACTTGCTTGAGAAGGCCGCCGCCCTGTATCGCGGCCCCTTCCTGCCCGATGAGGGCAAGCCGGTCATTAAATCTTTCCGCGAGCGTTTGCAGGCCAGATTTGCCGGGCTATCAAAAAGCTGACCCTGAACCAGCCGTAAAATAAAGATATTTGCTTCCCGGTCTCCAGTTTGCGTATAGACCCGCATTCTCTCGAATCCGTATGCAATCCGTATCATCCCAACAATTATAATTGCACCACTGTGCTTATCCCGCCAACCTAAAAGAGGCTTGCGGACAAGTTCGGATTAAAAAAAGGAGATAAACATAACGTGAATGCACGGATTTATGACCATATAATTTCAAGAAGCAGACTGCTTCAGGGCCGGTGGCCTTTGCATCATGCATTAACCTTACTCCTCATAGTAGCGCTAAGCGTAACGCTCATGGGGTGTGCGACATTCTATGCACCTGCTATCGGAAAGACGACACTCAATGATGTGACAAAGAAACTCGGCGCTCCTCTTCAAAAAACAGAGATTGATGACGGTGTAACGAGAGTGCGCTGGTGGCGGAGCGATTTTAGTTGGGTTTCTCGTAGTGGGCAGCAGATCACTATTTTTCTTACATTTTATGATGGAGAATTTGGACAGGATAGAGTCTTGCGTCGTTGGCGGGCCGTGGATAACAGCATATCACTTGATGACTCCCTTTGGATTCGGCCTCCCAAAAACCTTGACTGGTCTAACGGTTACTTTCGCTTCCACGGTAAGTCCGTTCAGTTCGTGGACGACCACCGCACGTGTGCGCTTACAACGTTTTTTCCTGATCATCAATATCAGGAGTTCAAGGGAATCTTGTATATTGGCCAATGCTCCTGCCGCTGACAGGCTTTAATTTTCTCCGGGAGGGTTACTAAGGTGAGTAAGATGAGCGCCGGTTGTCATAAAGCGGGAAGGCGAAAAGACATATTCCCAATCTTGTTAACGTTGGGCTTCTTGTGCATGTTTTTTTCCGGCTGTGGGTCGAACTTCCAATACATTAGAAACATGCATGACCAGGGCAAACTCGCCGAGATTGCGGTAAAGGACAGCAATCCGGCCGCCAGGCGAGTTGCCGTAACGATGCTCACCGACCAGTCCTTGCTCGCAAAAATCGCTCTTGATGATAAAGATCCTGGAGTTCGCGGGGCCGCCACATGGAGGATCACCGATCAATCCTTGCTGGCGAAAATAGCGGCCGAAACCAGGAGTGTGGGCGTCCGGACCGTTGCCATGGAGAGACTTACCGGCCCGGTCCTGTTGGCCAGGTTTGCCCTGGAAAACAAGGACAAGAAAATTCGTCTCTCCGCGGTGGAGACAATGAAAGACCAGGCCTTGCTGACGAAGGTCGCGCTAAATGACAGCGCCTGGGAAGTCCGCCGCGCTGCGGCGCGAAAGATTACGGACCAGACCGTGCTTGCAAAAATCGCCCTTGCGGACAAGGACCGGCGGGTCCGAAAAACCGCGGCCGGGGCGCTCACTGATCAGGCATTGCTTGCAAGAATTTCCACGGAGGGCCAGGACGAGGAAGTCCGCGGCATTGCGGCGGCCAAGCTCAAAGATCAAGACATACAAAAAAAGATTGCCCTTGGGGACAAGGATCCATATATCCGCAGCGTTGCGGTTGGCAAACTGACCGACAAGGCCTTGCTTGCCAGCATTGCGAAGAACGGTCAGGATGCGTTTGTTTGCGAAACAGCATATGAAAGGCTTGATGACCTGAATCATTATCCGTTATTGGCTGTTCTTCGGTCAAAATCCGGCGCGCAGGATAAAATCAAAAGCCTGTTAACTTCAAAAGTGTCAAAGAAAGAACTAACTGCCGCGTTACTTGAAGCGGTACGCTTGGGGGACTGGAAAATCTGCAATATGCTGATATCGGCAGGTGCTGATATCAATTCGTTAGATTGTGTTAACGTTCTCTACCTGGCGGTGCCTGACCCGAAAATAACAGAGGCCCTTCTCCAAAATGGCGCCCGGGTCGATGATATTAAAGGTGACAGCGAAAATCCCGTGCAAGCCGCATTTGCCTATCAATGGCTCGCCCGCTTTATGGAAAAGGAGATCAAACAGGGGCGCCTTCCCCTAACTTTAAAGGGCTATATGATACTTGCCTATGAAATTGCCGCAAGGCATTTCGATTCCGTCGCAAAAAATTATGGCCGTAAGGCGAATTGGGGCATTGTTAAAGAAATTGGAGTAGCACTGGCAGGGGGCGCCTACGCAGGCCTTAGCCAAATGCAGGCGGCCCAGCAGGCCAATCAGTTGGCCCAAGTCGGTGCCTTACGTCATGCCGCCGATTACGGAGGTGGCATTCAGGGCTATGACAGGGCCTTGACCGCTTATGAAAGCGCGGCAAACCAGGAAGTGCTTGCAACCGAACCAGCACACCTTGCTTCGGCTCAAAACAATATTAATGCCGCCGAAGATGCCATTTGGGGTTCAGCCGAAACGGACCGTGAAAAGGAGCACGCGGCTCAAAAACTGGCGGATGAATGCAAAAAAAAGGCGGCTTGTTATAAGAAAACAGTATCGGGCCTGGGCAGTTGCTACGATTTAATTAAAAACGGCTCATAAATGAATCTTCAAGGAGGGATCTGCTAATGGGCATGCGATTTTTGAGGACGTTTATGCTGGCTATCGCGGTAATTGCGGTTTCCGGCTGTGCCGGCACAAGATTGACCGATGACGCGCTGATGCACTATCAGGTCTCCGCTGACCGCGCGACGATTATTGTCAAAAGGCCGTGTGTCCTCGGCTTGGGTCGCACTTTTTACGTTCAGGATGATAAGTCGGAAATCGGCAAAATCGGAACATGCGGGGAGTTAACGTGGGGGCACGAACCCGGATATATTGCTGTTTTAGCGATAAATGACCACAAACAGGCGTCGCAAGTCATTATTTTCCCCGTAGAAGTCGGCAAAACATACAAATTGGTTTATGAAGTCAAGGGCGCTTATGTCTATTTTGAGCCGGGGAATTTTCCTCTAGAGTTGATTGCCTTCGAAGATGAATCCAAACCTGAATTCTGGGGGGGATTGTCGCCTCTGCCTAACAAATGGCAAATCGAGTTAAAGAAATTGCAGAAGGGGCAGCATTAGGGCGTGCTGCGGTTTAAAAGGGTTCATAAATGAATCTTCAGGGGGGAATCCGCTAATGGGCATGCGATTTTTGAGGACGTTTATGCTGGCTATCGCGGTAATTGCGGTTGCCGGCTGTGCCGGCACAAGATTGACCGATGACGCGCTGATGCACTATCAGGTCTCCACTTGGCAGTGAAGTAAGGATAACAACGATTGTAAGGCAGGGCGCAAGCTATTCCTCAAGCGATTTAAACGGTACGTGGGAGCTTTATTCATTCGAGTCAGGTTCGTACCCCTGGTGGAGCAGGGGCACATTTACCATCAATAACGGAGCGTGGTCGCTAAATGCAAACCAATGGGACGGCCCTACGATTACGGGGAGCGGGAAAACAACCATTACTTCCACCGGTATTACGAACGTCACCGGAACGCTCTCGGATGGAACAAACGTTGACCCGTCCTTCCAGGGCGCGATGGATTCAGGCAAAACCGTGGCTGTTTGCACCCAGACAGACGAAACGGTCACAACTGTAACAGAAATATATATAATGGTAAAGGCGCCTTCAACAAGCATATCCCTGGCCGACCTTGCCGGCACATGGCAGGCGCAGGCGATCGAGTATGTTGGGTCTGAATGGGACAGAGGCTCGATGACATTCAATTCCAACGGCAATATCACGGCACAATCGTTTGCGAGTTCTAATGGCGGTGTCGATACGACGCCGGGTTCCTCGTTTACAATAAGCGGGCCGGACACGATAACAGATTCGAATCCGGCAAACAGTTACGATGCGACGCAGCAGTGCTCCCTGGACTCGGACAGGACCGTAATGGTGTGCACCAGTGGCGGCCCAAACGATTCGGACGCAAAGATGGGTATTTTGCTGAAGCAATAGCCGTACGGTTTCAGAACCCCGGCCACTGGTGTGCAGTAGCTGCTGTTATTTGGATAAATTATTCGGATAACCGAGGCGGGACAATTTGTCCCGCCTCAGTTCCAGGCAGTGATTGCTCCAGGGCCCCAAATAAGAGGCGTATTACAAGAGAGGCCAGTAAAGTCCAAGGCCGTCCAGACTAAAATACTGGTCGTACTACAGCTATAGTTGCAACTTTACAAACTATCACTTCCCGGACGGGCTTTTTGCGCGCCTGGATTTTCGCAGGCAGGCATGTTTCCACCCGAAGTCCCTCGCTCACAAGGAATCCAAAGAGGCTGAAGAAATCCCTGCCGGCATACGCCCGCCATCCATTCACTCGCCCTTTTTTTGGCATATAATAGGTTTTATGGCTGAAGAGATAATGACCCCGGAAGTCGTCAAGGCCCTGAAGGAGGCCTTCAGGGAGCTTAAGGACGAAGTCGCCCTGCACGTTTTCACTAAGAAGGGTACCAATGACCAGTTCAACGATGTCCTTACCGGCCTCGTAAAGGGTGTTGCCGCTATAGGCGGGCGGATAAAGGCATATTTTCACGATATCGGCGATGAGAGGGACGCCGCCGCGGGCCGGTACGGCGTTGAAAGGTCGCCAACCCTGCTTATCAGTCCGGAGAGATACAAGATCAGGTACACGGGCGCCCCCGTGGGCGAGGAGGGCCGCTCCTTCATAGCCGCGATACTCATGGCCTCCCAGGGCAGGGGTTTTATCTCGGAGCAATCCGCCAAAAGGCTTGCCGCGCTCGACGCCAGCCGGGAGGTGAAGATATTTGTAAGCCCCACCTGCCCTTATTGTCCGCAGGAGGCGGCATACGGCATTGCCGCCGCGGTGGAAAAGCCCCAACTGGTCTCCGTGGAGATCATAGAGACTTATGAAAACCTGGACCTCACGGAGAGATACGGGGCGATGTCGGTCCCGAAGACGTACATAAACGAGGAGCTTGCCGCCTCCTACCTGGAGACGGAGCAGGATTTCATATCCTCGCTGCTGGCCGGGCGTGCGGCGGAATTCGCCGAGGAGGAGGCGGCGGAGCAGGGGCAGGTCGATCTCGTGATCGTCGGGGGCGGACCGGCCGGGCTCACTGCGGCGATATACGCCGGCAGGAGCGGGCTTAAGAGCCTGGTGCTCGAAAAGGCCAACGTGGGCGGCCAGGTCTCGATAACCCCTATAGTCGAGAACTATCCCGGCTTTCAGGCCGTGGCGGGCAAGACCCTGGTCGATATGATGCTGAGGCAGGCCGCCCAATACGCCCGCATCAGGCAGGGCATAGGGGTCACGGACGTAAGAAGGACAAACGGCCTTTTCGATATCACCACCACAAGCGGGATTTACCGGGCAAAGGCGGTGATAATCGCCTCCGGGGCCGGCTATAAAAAACTCGGGGCGCCGGGAGAAGACAGGCTTTCTGGCAGGGGCATAAGCTATTGCGCCACCTGCGACGGCTATCTCTTCAAGGACGGCAAAACGGTCATCGTGGTCGGCGGCGGCAATACGGCGATCACCGACGCCCTCTACCTTGACAGCCTTGGCGCCCATGTGACGCTGGTGCATGTGAGAGACACCCTGAAGGCCGAGGACAGGCTGAAGCAGAGTTTTTTCCAGCGGGACCTGCCCACGCTGTGGGAGTCCAGGGTGGTGGAGTTTCTGGGGGACAAGAGACTTGAAAAGGTCCGGGTGGAGAGCCTGAAGGACAAATCGGAAAGGGAGATGAAGGTGGACGGGGCGTTCATAGCCATCGGATATGAGCCCTCAAGCGGGCTGGCAAGGACGATGGGGCTCAAACTTGACTCCGAGGGGTACGTGAAAGTCGACGGGCTGATGAAGACATCGATGCCTCTTGTCTACGCGGCGGGCGACATCACGGGCGGCGAGAAACAGATCACGGTCGCCGTGGCCCAAGGCACGCTTGCGGCCATAAGCGCCTTTACGGACATCACCGGCGGCCAGGCGATTTGAAGACCAGGCCGGCCGCGGCCCAGTGCAGCAGCAGGTTTACAATGCTTATCACCAGCGCCCCCTTCAACGCCGCCCAGAAGCCCGACACGTAAAACCCCATATCGAAGCCCCGGGACAGCCAGGCGGTAAGCTCCAGCATGAAGGCGTTTATGACGAGGGTGAAGAGCCCCAGCGTGAGAACAAGAAAGGGCAGCATCAGGAGTTTTAAAAGCGGCTTTATGACTGAATTGACGGCCCCGAAGATAAGGGCGATAAGAAGCATCATCCACCACTCGCCCCTGAAGCTCAGTCCGCCCACAAGGTCCACCGCCGCGGCCAGGGAGACCGCCGATATAACGAGCCTCAGGAAAAAGCCGGTCATTCCTGCCGTTCTGCGGACTCCAGAGTCCGGGACCGTGGAGTCCGTGGCTTCAGAATCCGTGGCTTTGGGGCCCGCCCCAGAGCCCGTGGCTCCAGAGCCTGTGGCTCCATCTCCGAAAGCGGACAGGTCCGGCAGAGCGGGGCGCGGGGCCTGCAAAAGGTCTTGCCCGCCCGGACCAGGAGGGCGTGATATTCGTTATAGAGATCCACGTCCGGCTCCAGGCATTGGTGGAAAAGCCCCTGGAGGCGAGGATAATCCCAGTCTTCGGATAAAGAGACGATTTTATGCCGGGCAAGTATCCTTTTCGTGTAGGCGTCAATGACGAAGACCGGTTTTTCGAGCGCGTAGAGGAGGATGGAGTCCGCGGTCTCCGGCCCGATCCCGTTTACGGCCAGGAGTTTTTCCCTCAGCCGGGCCGTGCCGGCGCATTTCATGCGGTTGAAGTCGCCCCGGTAACCGTTCATGAGGAAGGAGACGAAGGCTTTGAGCCTTGCGGCCTTTACGTTGAAATATCCCGACGGCCTGACAAGCTCCGCAAGCCGCTCATTGGACATCCTGTCTATGGCCGGGCCGCTCAAGGCGTTTGCCATTTTCAGGTTCCTGATGGCCCTCTCGACGTTGCCCCAGTTGGTGTTCTGGGTGAGGACGGCGCCTATGGCCACCTCTAATGGCGTCTCCCCCGGCCACCAGTGCTGCGGGCCGAAGGCGTCAAGGAGCCGCGTGTAAATCTCCCGGAGTCTTTTTCCGGCCGGGCCGTATTTGTTTGTTTTTGCCATTTTCTCCGTCAAATCAGAAATCCAGCGCGCGGACGTATGAACCTGTCTCAAAATTGATTCTGAAGCGAAAGAGAGAGGAAATCGTGGCAGACAAGGAAGAAAGGGGAAAGCGCCCGGAGGCGCAGCAGGGCTGCGTTGAGGACGATTTTCCCTTGATGACGCAGTATGCCGCGATTTCAGCCTCTTGCAGCCAGAAGCGGTTTTGAGATAGGTTCATGATATATTATAACCATGCTCGATGCCAGATTCGTGAGGGAAAATCCCGAAAAAGTGAGAGAGGCGCTTAAAAAGCGCAATATGGAGTTGGATTTAGCCCCCTTCGCGCGGATTGAGGAGGAAAGGCTTTCAATCGTGAGACGGCTTGACGACCTCCGGGAGCGGAGAAACAAGGTCAATCTGGAAATATCCGAGCTTAAAAAGCGAAAAAGCGGGGGGGAGGCCGCGGGGCTCATCGAGGAGATGAAAGGGGTTTCCGCCGAAATAAAGGAGCTTGAGGAACGCCATAGGGAGCTTGACCGTGAGGCCAGGGATTTTCTGCTCGCCCTGCCGAATATCCCTGACGAATCCGTGCCCGTCGGGAAGGACGAGGCGGAAAACGTCGAGGTCAGGAGATGGGGCGAGCCGCCGAAATTCGATTTCCAGCCGCTCAATCACTGGGACCTGGGCGAGATGCACGGGATAATGGATTTCGAGCGGGCCTCGAAGATCGCGGGCGCGCGGTTCGCCCTCATGAAGGGCGCGGGGGCAAAGCTCGAACGGGCGCTGATGAATTTCATGCTCGACCTGAACACCTCCAGGGGCTACGTGGAGGTCTTTCCGCCCATTCTCGTGAACCGGGACAGCATGATAGGCACCGGCCAGATACCGAAGTTCGAGGGCGAATATTTCAGGGTGGCCGATCCTGAATTATACCTGGTGCCCACGGCCGAGGTGCCGGTGACGAACATCCACAGGCAGGAGATAATCGAGGAGGAAAAACTTCCGATCCGCTATACGGCTTATACGCCCTGTTTCCGGCGCGAGGCGGGCTCCTACGGGAAGGACACGAGGGGGCTTATCCGCCAGCACCAGTTCAACAAGGTCGAGATGGTGAAGTTCACGAGGCCTGAAGACTCTTATGCGGAGCTTGAAAAACTGACCGGGGACGCGGAGGAGATATTGCGCAGGCTTGCGCTCCCGTACCGTGTTATGGCGCTTTGCACCGGGGACCTGGGTTTCTCGTCGGCCAGGACCTACGACCTCGAGGTCTGGCTGCCGGGGCAGGACAGGTACAGGGAGATATCGTCATGCTCCAACTTCGAGGATTTCCAGGCGAGGCGCGCGGACATAAGGTTCAGGAGGACCGGCAAAAAGGGCACGGAGTTCGTGCACACCCTGAACGGCTCCGGCCTCGCGATAGGACGCACGGTGGTGGCGATACTGGAAAATTACCAGCAAAAAGACGGCGGCGTCGTCATCCCCGACGCCCTGAGGCCATATATGGGGATCGAGAGGATCGGGTAAAAAATAAAACCGTATCGACTTCCGATTGACTGAAGAAAAAGAATCATATTGGGTAATCCTCAAGCGGCGGGAGGGTTTCAATTTCCAGGAGCTTGCCTTGGCGCTGAGCGGCGCTCTTTCGATTCCCGCGCCCGATGCGGCGGCCCGCCTCAGGCGCGGCTGGGGGCTGCTCATGAAGACGGCTGATCCGGGCCGCGCCAAAAACTTTGCCCGGCAGCTTGCCGCCTCCGGATTCGACACATCCATTATCCCGGCCTCCTCATTGAGGCCGCTCCCACCGGTTAAAAAAATCAGGAAGGCCTTCCTGTCCACACGCGGTGTGACGATAGCGGATGCCTCGCGCGGTGGCGCCGGCCGCGTGAGCGGCAGCGGAGGCGAAATCCTCTGGCGGTCTTTTACCTCCGCCCTGGTCTGCGCGGGTAGCTTTTTTGAAGAGGAGGCCTCCGGGGGAGGCAAAGAAGTGCTTCAAGGCGGGCCGGGGCTTTCCGATATTGTGAAGGGCGTCGCCATCATGGCCGCAACCGGCATGCCGTCATTTGGAAAACTGAAACCGAAAAAAGAGTCCGCCGCCCCGCGGCAGAAGCTGGCTTTTTATCTGGATATCATATCGGAGGCGGGGCCGGAGGTTTTCGCCTTCAGGGTTTCGGGAGATTCGTTCGATTATTCATATCTTGAGGACAGGAAGGAATATTCCTCGTTCCTCAATTTCAGGAAGCTCGCGGGCGACGTTCTGTCCTTTCTCCCGTGGGCAATCAGGAGCAGGGGGGCGATGGCGCTCGGGGCGGGCGCAGGGACCGGCTTCAGATATGCCGGAAGAGATGATTACGAGGCCGAGAGGTTCTGGCTCTGGCAGTTGGTGTAGAACCGAGGACCCGCGGAGACTTGGCTTCTATTTTGTTATTTCCGTCCCCACGCCCTCATTGGTGAATATCTCGAGCAGAAGGCAATGGGGGATGCGCCCGTCCAGGATGTGGGTCTTGCCCACCCCGGCCCGGAGCGCATCGAGGCAGGCCCTGGCCTTCGGTATCATGCCCCCCGATATCACGCCCGCCTCGATCAGCCGCGCGGCCCTTTCGGCGCCGAGGGTCGAGACGGGGCTGCCGTTTTCAAGGATGCCCGGCACATCGGTAAGGAGTATCAGTTTTTCGGCCTTGAGGGCGGCGGCCATAGCCTGGGCGACCGAATCCGCGTTTATATTCAGGGACTGCCCCTCCGGCCCGACCCCGACCGGGGAGATGACCGTTATGAAATCCTCCTTCTGAAGGTTTAAAAGTATCTCGCTCCTTATCTCCCTGACGTCGCCCACAAGCCCCATATCTATGGGGCCGCCGGCCGGGCCGGAAGGCGCGGCCTTTTCCGCCCTTATGAGAAACCCGTCTTTTCCCGTGAGCCCTATGGCCTTTCCGCCGTGGCTGCCTATGAGCGAGACTATCTCCTTGTTTACGAGCCCGCCAAGGACCATCTCCACTATTTCCATCGTCTCGGCGTCGGTGACGCGCTGCCCGTCCACAAACACCGGCTCCTTGCCCAGTTTCTTCATCATCTCCGATATCCTTGGCCCACCGCCGTGGACCACGACTGGATGAATGCCTATGAAATTAAGCAGGACCACGTCCTGGGCGAAGGCGTTTTTAAGCGAAGGGTCCTTTTGCGCGGCCCCCC